>NZ_JBYOJU010000002.1:403877-466635 GCF_057798855.1 Cupriavidus sp. 96C5-1
CGGCGCGGCCGGGCCCCGCCTTGCGAATGCCCCGGGGGGCGCGGGCTTTGCCGGCGCCGACGATGCAAAACAACATCCGAGGAGACATAGATGAACACCACACCCACGGCCGGCCTGGACCGGCCGGTCCCGCTGCCGGGCGATACGCCGCTCGACGCCGCCAGCGAGGAGCACCGCATCATCGGCATGCTGACCCGCAAGCTGATTCCGTTCCTGGCCCTGATCTACGTGGTGGCCTACATCGACCGATCGGTGGTCGGCTTCGCCAAGCTTCACATGAATGCGGCGGTGGGCATCAGCGATGCATCCTACGGCCTCGGCGCGGGGCTGTTCTTTATTGGCTACTTCCTCTGCGAAGTGCCCAGCAACCTGGCGCTGGAGCGTTTCGGCGCGCGCCGCTGGTTCGCGCGCATCCTGTTCACCTGGGGCGTCATCACCATGGCGATGGCCCTGATCAACAGCGCCACCAGCTTCTACGTGCTGCGCTTCCTGCTTGGCGCCGCGGAGGCCGGCCTCTATCCCGGCATCCTGTACTTCCTGACCAAGTGGTTCCCGATGCGGCATCGCGCCCGCATCATCGGCCTGCTGGTGTTGGCACAGCCGGTCGCGCTGATCGTCACCGGGCCGATCGCGGGCTGGCTGTTGTCGACCACGGGGGTGTTCGGCCTGTCCAACTGGCAGACCCTGTTCGTGCTGAGCGGGCTGCCGGCGGTGCTGCTGTGCCTGCCCACGCTGCGCCTGCTGCCCGAGTCACCTGCGCAGGCACACTGGCTGGCGCCGGCGGACCGGGCCTGGATCGAGCGCGAGCTGGCGGCGGACCGGTCGGCCTACGCGCTCAAGTCGCATGGCAACCCGCTCAGCGCGCTGAAGGACAAGCGCGTGCTGCTGCTGTCGCTGCTGTTCCTGCCGTTCCCGCTCAGCATCTACGGCCTGTCGCTGTGGCTGCCCACCATCATCAAGCAGTTCGGCGTGACGGATGCCACCACCGGCCTGCTGTCGGCGGTGCCTTACCTGTTCGCGGTGGCCGGCCTGTACCTGGTGCCGCGCCATTCCGACCGCAAGGGCGAGCGCTACTGGCACATCATCGTGGTCTCCGCCATGGCGGCGGTCACGATGGCGGCCAGCGCCTGGTGCCAGACGCCCGCGCTGCAGTTCTTCTTTATCTGCCTGACGGCATTCTCGATCTATTCGATCCAGGCGGTGGTGTGGGCGTTGCCGGGCGAGTTCCTGACCGGCGCCAGCGCAGCGGTCGGCATTGCGACGATCAATTCCCTGGCCAACCTCGGCGGTTACCTCGGCCCTTACGGTATCGGGCTGATCAAGGACGCCACGGGCAAGCTTGCCTCCGGCCTGTACTTTCTTGCCGCCATGCTGGTGTTCGCGGTGATCATGACCTTCGTGGTGCGCGCCGCGCTGGAGACGCCGGCAAGGACCTGATCCGGGTGTTGGCCTGCTACGCCGGAGCTTATGCCGGAGCGCTTTGCGTGGCGCTCCGGCACCGTGGTGCCTACAGTGCCACGAAGACCGCTCCGTTTTCCACCTTCACGCTGTACGCCTGGATGTCGCTGGTCAGCGGCTCGCACATCGCCCGCCCGGTGCGCACGTCGAACTTGCCCTGGTGCAGCGGGCATTCGATTTCATGCCCGTCCAGGAAGCCGTCGCACAAGCGCGCGTTGCCATGGCTGCAAGCGTTGTCCGTGGCATAGATCTCGTCGCCCACGCTATACAGCGCAATCTCCTTGCCGAGCGCGCTGACCGCCACGACATCGTCCCTGGGGATTGCCACCAGGGGAATTACCTGTGTCCATTGCTTTGACATGGTTCGCCTCAAGTTCAGGAATCAGATCGGGTAGATGAATCAGATCGGGTAGATGATGGAATTCGCGATCATCTCGCTGTCGAAGACGCATAGCTTCGACTCGAATTTCAGCCCGTCCTCCGTGCGCCGGATCACGTCGATATAGCGGCCCACGTTGTACACGGTGGACAGCCCGTCCGGCTTGGTGCGAAAGACGGCGTAGCTGGCCTCGGCCTCGATCCGCTCGGGGCCGGCCTTCAGGATGCGCGGGATGCCCACCACGTGCCGCTGGTAGTACGGGTCATGGAAGATGGTCTCGGTGGCGCCGTAGATGCGGTCCTTGAGCATGCCGCGGCTCTCGAAGGAGAGCGTGGCGAGCGGGAAGCCGTGCTCATGGTTCTCGCGCGGCTGGAGCTTGTAGACGCATTCCTCGGTGAAGAAATCGGGCCACTTTTCCCATTCGTTGTTGTCGAGCGCGGCCGCATAGTCCGCGTACAGCGCGAGCAATTGCGTGTAGGTTTCAAAGTCGAGCATGTCTCAGGCCTCCATCACGCGGCGCCAGTAGTCGTACATGCCGCGGATCAGCGTCTCGGTCACCATATGGTCCGTGTTGCCGATCTCGCGCCCGCCCAGTTCCGCCACCGTCCGGTGGAATGGCTTTTGCTCGAAGCCTTGCTGGGAAAACTCGATCACCTCGCCGTCGTCCGCCGAGACGAAGCCGGCCGGACCGAACAGGTTGGCCTGGCGCAGGCGGCGCCGGGTCATGTCGGCATCATCGTCCTCGAAGCCGAAGTGCGTCCACACGAAGTTGAAGGTGCCGTGGCCGGCCGGCTGGATATGGCGCGTGGAGACCGAGTTGACCTGCTGCTGGATGATCACGCTCGGGAACAGCGTCATCATCACCGCCGTGGGCGCCCCCCACCAGGCTTCCGGCACCACGTCGAGGAAGCGGTCGTCGTGCAGGCTCATCTGTTCCTTGAAGCTCGACACGCCGCTGGTGACTTCGCCCTTGCCGCCCTGGCCGCGCGTCGAGATCATTGCCGCATGGCGGAAGTGCTCGTCCATCTTGAGTTCGGACTTGTTGTCGGCGCGCCAGAGCCCGAAGGTGACGAACCAGGTGTGCAGCAGTCCGGGGTGGTACGGGTCCTTGATGTTCTCCTGCATCAGCTTCCAGTTGCCCGGGATCTGCTGGCGGCTGTAGCCGAGGATGGTCAGCTTGCGGCCGTCGAAGACCCGGTCGAAATAGGCCAGGATGGCCGGCCCCAGGTAGTCTTCAAGCGGCGGCACCTCGTGGTCGAACGAGGCGAAGATCACGCCGTTGCGGTGTGCCACCTTCAGCTTGGTCAGCCCGTGCTCCTTCGGGTCGAAATCGGCGGGCATGCCGCCGTTGACCTTGCCGTCCAGCTTCACGCCGCGCCGGAACGGCACGCCGACCAGGTTGCCCTTGAGGTCGTAGTTCCACTGGTGATAGGGGCAGGTGAAGTCCTTGCGGTTGCCGGACCGCTCGCGGCAGAACTGCACGCCGCGGTGCGCGCAGACATTTTCCACCACATGGATATCGCCGTCCGCCGCGCGGCTGGCAATCACGGAGCGCTCTCCCACCACGGTGCGCTTGAAGTCGCCCGGGTTGGGGATTTCCGCCTCCAGGCCGATGTAGCACCAGTGTCCCGAGTAGAAGAAGCGCTCCAGCTCCTGGCGGTAGATGTCCTCGTCGGTATAGGCCCAGAAGGGAATCCGGCTGGATCCCTCGTCCTTCCATTCCCGTTTCCGGAATGCGATGGCTTGCTCGCGCATGTTTTGTCTCCGCGATGTTTGTGGTGGGTGGCTTACCTGCATTACACGCCGCTGGCATGGAATGCGTCGGCATGGATGTGTTCGGGATCGATGCCTTTCTGCCTGAGCAGGATGGAAGCGGCATCGACCATGACCGGGGCGCCCGCCACATAGGCGCGCCAGCCGCGCAGTTGCTCCCAGTCGTCGGCCACCGCCTTGGTCACCACGCCGCCCCGGAAGCCGTTGCCGTCGCTGGCCGATGCCACCACGACGTGCACCTGCATCGCCGCATGGCGCGACTGCAGCTCGCGCAGCCATGCCAGGCCATAGACGTCGGCATGCGTGCGCACGCCGAAATACACATGCACCGGATTGCGCATGCCGGCGTCCACCATGCCGCGCAGGATCGACAGGATCGGGGCCAGGCCGGTGCCGCCGGCGATGCAGACCACCGGGCCGTCGAACTTGCGTCGCAGATACGCGGTGCCCAGCGGGCCGCTGACACGGATGGCATCGCCGAGCTTGAGCTCCGACGCGACATACGAGGTGACGCGGCCATCCGGCACCAGCCGGACGTGGAATTCCAGTTCGTCCGCGCCTTGCGCCACCGCCATCGAGTAGGGGCGGACATGGTGCGGCGTGAACTGCAGCGTGGCGTACTGTCCGGGCTAGAATTCGAGCGGCTTGGGGATGCCTACGCGAATCCGCTTGATGTCGTGCGTCAGGTCCTCCAGGCCGATCACCGTGCCCTTGAGGGTCTTCGCCGGATGTACCACCACTTCGTCGAGTTCCGGGATTTCGATCGCGCAGCTTTCGACCAGGGTGGTCTGGCATGCCAGCACCGACTGCCCCGCGGTCATGGGCGCACGGGAATCCTCGGGGCCGGCAACCAGCGCCTGGCCGGCAACCACCTTGCATCTGCAGGTGCCGCATCGTCCGGCCATGCAGCTATAGGAAATGGGCACCTGGTTGGCCCGCAGCACGTCCAGCAGGTTATCGCCGGCATGCGCGTGGAGCGTTCGCTCCAGCGGGTGGACGGATACTTCCATGGGGCATGGTCTCCAGATCTTGTTCGACTGTGGCTGGTATATTGGAGCCGCTGGTAGAATAAATAAATAGAAAGAGAGTGATACGTGATATCACTACCAGTGATAAAAGGAGGCAAGATGGAGTTGCGGGAAATCGACCTGAACCTGCTGGTGGTGTTCAATGAACTGCTGCGCCAGCGCCGGGTTTCCGCGGTGGCCCAGACGCTCGGCATATCGCAGCCGGCCATCAGCAACGCACTCAACCGCTTGCGCAAGCTGCTTGGCGACGAGCTGTTCCTGCGCACCGCCAAGGGGATGGTGCCCACGCCGTTCGCGGAGAATCTCGCCGAGCCGATCGGCTTCGCGCTCGGCGCCATCCACAACACGCTCAATGCGCAGTCCGCCTTCGAACCGGCCACCAGCACGCGCAGCTTTACCATCGCCATGACGGATATCGGGGAGATCTATTTCCTGCCGGACCTGATGAAGCGGCTGTCAAAGGTGGCGCCCGGCGTGACCATCAGCACGGTGCGCAACCATACGGTGAACCTGCGCGAGGAAATGGAAAGCGGGCGCGTGGACCTGGCCATCGGCTTCATGCCCGACCTCAAGGCGGGCTTCTTCCAGCGCCGGCTGTTCCGGCAGCGTTATGTCTGCATCTTCCGCAAGGGGCACCCGCTGGCGCGCGAGGGCATGACCGTCAAATCCTTCAGCAGCGCCGAGCATGTGGCGATCGTGGCGGCGGGCACGGGCCACAGCATGGTGGATGAAGTGATCCAGCGCGCGGGCGTGCCGCGCCAGGTCCGCCTGCGCGTGCCCCACTTCGTGGCCGTGGGCCATATCCTGCAGACCACGGACCTGATGGCGGTGGTGCCGGAGGCCTACGCGGAGCGCACCCTGAAGCCCTTTGGGCTGGAAACAGCGCCATGTCCGGTGAGGATCCCCGACATCGTGATCAATGTGCTCTGGCACGCCAGGAACAACCGCGAGCCAGCCAGCCAGTGGCTGCGGCAACTGGTGTTCGAGGAGTTCTCCAGGTAGGCCTGCGCCATGCTCCCGTGCCCGGCGGGGCCTGGACCGGCCCGGACGTTACGTAACGCGTAACGGACAGGGAGGGGCGCCGGCGCCTGTCAGGAGCACCCGTCGAGAAGCGCCCGCTCTCCCGAGAAGTCAGACCTGGTGCGGGTTTCCGCGCTGCGTGAGCGGCCGCCCCGCGTGCGCGCGAAGACCCTGAAAAAAGCGGGCATGACAATTGCGGTTGCGCTGTGTCCCGAGAATGACCGCAATCACATGAGAGGTATGACAGTGCGCAATCAGCAGCTTTTCCTTGGTTTCACATTAGGCGCCCTGGTGGTGCTTGGCGGCTGCGCCAACGGATCCGACGGTGCCATGGGGGCGACAGGCGCCACGGGCAATGCCGGCGTCGCGGGCACCAGCGGAAACGCAGGCGCGGCAGGTAACTCCGGTGCCAAGGGAGACACGGGTGCCGCCGGCGCAAATGGTACGGCAGGTGCCACGGGAGCCACAGGCACTACTGGAGCAAACGGCGGCACGGGAGCGACGGGTGCCACTGGCGCAACAGGTGCCGCCGGCGCGACGGGTGCCACTGGCGCAACAGGTGCCGCGGGCGCGACAGGTGCCACTGGCGCAACGGGTGCCGCGGGCGCGACAGGCGCCACCGGAGCGACAGGCCCCGCGGGTCCCACCGGCCCCTCAGGCGCCACGGGGCCGTCGGCAATCAATCAGCTCGGCACTGTCATCGGCGGCGTGGGCACGGCAGTGGGTGGTCTGGGGACCGGCCCGCTGGCGGCCGTCACCGCGCCGGTGGGCTCCGTGGTCAGCCAGGCTGGCGGTCTGGTTGGCGGCCTGGGGCCGCAAGTCCTCACGGATCCGGTGAAGCAGGTCACCGGTACCGTCAGCCAGGCGATCGTTCCGCTCACCTCGACGCTGACCGGTGCAACGCAGACCCTTGGCACGGCGACCGGCTTGGGCCCGCTGGCCAACAACCTGCTCGGCACCGTGGGCGGTACCGTGGGCACGGTGGGGAACGCGCTTACCCGGACCAACGCGCCGGTGGTGTCCGGCGTGGGGGGTATCGTCACGACTGCCGGCACGGCGGTCGCCGCGCTGGGCGGCGTGGTCAACACGCCCGGCGGGAATGCCGGCGGCGGACCGCTGGCACCGGTTACCGGCCTCCTCGGCGGCCTGCCGGGAGGGCTGACGGGAGGGCTGGCGCCCGGGAGCGGGTCTGGTTTGCTCGCGCCGGTCACCAACCTCCTCAGCGGTGGCCCCGGCACGGTGGCGAACGGCGCGGGCAGCGGTCACGGCGCGCCGGGCGGCGCCCTGGCGCCGGTCGCCGGCCTGGTGGCAGGCGTGACCGGTGCCGTCAGCCAGGGCAGCGCGGGCGGCGCCAACGGACTGGTCGGCGGCTTGCTTGGCAACCTGACAGGCGGGCTGACGGGCACCAAGCCCTGAAGCGGCTGCGCCTTCGTTCAGGCCCCCAGCACTTCCCCGCACACTGACAACCAGGCGCGCGCCGCATGCGACAGGTAGCGGCCCGGCGACCAGATATGGGCCAGCGCCCAGTCCATGGCTGGCTCGGCCAGGCGTGCCACGGCCAGCTTGTCGTGGATGTGGAGCTTGGCCAGTAGCGGTTGCGGCAGGAAGGTGGTGCCCAGGCCGGCGGCCGCCATCGAGGCAAGGAAGTCCCAGTGCCCGCTTTGCGCCACCACGCGTGGTTCGATGCGGGCGTCCAGGAAGGCTTGGCGTAGCTTGCGCGTCAGCGAAAAGTCTTCCGTCAGCATCAGCAGGGGTTCGTCCCGCAGCGCCGCCAGGGTGACGGTCTTGCCCTTGGCCCAGCTCGCCTTGCGCGGTCCGGCCACCCAGATCGGGTACTTGGCGAATTCACGGGTGGCAAGGGACAGGCCGCTATCCCCGGGCAGCACGGTGGCACCGACCTCCAACTCGCCGCTGGCCACCTGCTGTTCCACCAGATGGCCGCCATGCTCGGCCAGGCTTAGCTCCAGGTTGGGATAGCGCTGGCGGAAGGCGCTGACGGCGGGCGAGAAGAACAGGTTGGCCATCGGCGGAATGCCCACCGTAAGCTGGCCGCGGCCGAGCGAGGACAGGTCGGCCACTTCCAGCGTGAGCCGGTGCACCACGCCCAGCGCCTCCTGCCCCCGCTCGTACACCACGCGGCCCACGTCGGTCAGGTGCACCTGCTTGCCCTCGCGGATCAGCAATGGCTGGCCGACCTCGTCTTCCAGCTGGCGTACCATTTTGCTGATGGTGGACTGGGTGACGTATAGGGAGGTTGCGGCCTGGGTGAAGCTCTTCAGGCGCACGGTTTCCACAAAATAGCGCAGGGCGCGGATATCGATGGGCACAGGGCACTTCCTTTGCCATGAAAAAAGCGAATAGGGTTTGTAATTTTAAATCATGTTCGGAATGGCCGCCAGTTGGCTACACTTTGCTTTCACGCTGTTCCCGACGCGATGCGGGGCAATGGCCGGCGGTGCCGGTCCGCCCCCCGCTCTGGCCGGGTGCCTTGTATGTGGCCCGGAAGCGTACCTGGAAGCCAAGGAAGACAAAATGAACGCCCGTGCGCAAACGCGCCCAAACGCCATCGCCGCCCCCCGTGCGATGCGCCTGTGTCCCGCTGCATCCGCCGCCAGGCGGAATCCCTAGCCCGCGGTTCCCGCCGAGCGGCCTGGCCGTTCCTATTCATCGCCCCTGTTCACCCGCGTGCCGCGCTGGCGTGAACGCATAGAGCGCCCCCATCAAAACAACAACAGGTTTGCGTCATGGCTAGCTGGCCGAGCGCACGGCAGTGGCTCTTTTCGCTGAAGGCGTTTGCCGCCTCGATGCTGGCGCTCTATATCGCGCTTGCGCTGGGTTTGCCCCGCCCTTACTGGGCCATGGCAACCGTTTACCTCGTGTCGCACCCGCTGACGGGCGCGACCCGCTCCAAGGCGGCCTATCGCGTGGTGGGCACGCTGCTCGGCGCGACCGCCGCCGTGGTCACCGTGCCCTTGCTGGTCAATGCGCCGGTATTGCTGATGGGGGCGATTGCGCTGTGGACCGGCGCCTTGCTCTATCTCTCGCTGCTGCAGCGCACGCCGCGCAGCTATGTGTTCCTGCTGGCGGCCTACACGCTGCCGATCGTGGCGCTGCCGGCCGTCACCGCGCCGGCGCAAGTCTTCGATATTGCCGTCGCGCGCATCGAGGAGATCGTGATCGGCATCGTGTGCGCCGGCATGGTGGGCGCCATCGTGTTTCCCGCCAAGGTGGCGCCGGCGCTGCGTGCGAGGTCCGCCACCTGGCTGGCGGATGCGGCGCTCTGGGCCACCGACATGCTGTCGGCCGACCCTGACGCCAATGCCACGCGCCACGGCAGCCGCCATCGGCTGGCCGCCGATATCCTCGCGCTGGACCAGTTGATCGTCCAGCTCTCCTATGACACGGAGAGCGCGGACACCCTGCGCCACGCGCGTGCCCTGCGCGAGCGGATGACGATGCTGCTGCCGGTGCTGTCGTCGCTGGCGGGCCTGTTGCAGGCGCTGCGGCAGCATGCGGCGGGCATCCCGGAACACCTGGCGCGCCATATGGCGGAGATGTCCTCGTGGATCCGCGCGGGCTTCGACGGCCCGGCGCCGGCCCTGGAGCCGGCGGCCGGGCCCTGGGCGGAATACGGGCGGGCGCCGGGCTGGCACGCCGGGCTGGTGGCCACCGCCAACGACCGGCTGCGCACGCTGGCGGAACTGTGCGAAGACTGCCATGCCCTGCAGCGCGGCATCGGCGACCGGGGAACCGGCGCCGATGCGCTACCGGTGCGCCCCGGCGACCGCGGCGCGCGGGTGGAGAAGGCCGAGCGGGCGCACCACCACGATCACGGCATGCTGCTGTTCTATGCCTGCTCGACCAGTCTCGCCGTGTTTTGCGCTGGACTGCTGTGGATCGCCTCGGGATGGGAGGACGGGGCCGGCGCCGTCGCGGTGGCGTCGATCACCTGCTGTTTCTTTGCCACCATCGAGGAGCCCCGCCCCGTGGCGCACACCTTTATGCGCTGGAGCACCTTTTGCTTCGCCGTCTCGTCCTTCTACCTGTTCCTGGTGGTGCCGAACGCGCATAACTTCGAAACGCTGGTGGGCATGCTGGCGCTGCCCTACATGGGCATCGGCATGCTGATATCCCGGCCGGGCTTCAACCTGATCGCCATGCTGCTGTCGGTCAACACGGCGTCCTTCGCCAATGTCCAGAGCATCTACGACACCAATTTCCTCGCCACTTTCAATGCCAGCCTCGCCAGCATCGGCGGCATGCTGTTCGCGCCCTTGTGGGCCATGACGACCCGCCCGTTCGGCGCCCGCGTGGCCGCGCACCGCCTGATCCGCGCCAGCTGGAAGGACCTGGCGCAAGCCGCCACGCGGCGCGAGTCTCCCGGGCAGGCGAAGCTCGGCGGCCGCATGCTGGACCGGCTCAGCCAGCTGGTGCCGCGGCTGGCGGCCAGCGACGACAAGATGTCCAGCGATGGCTTTGCCGAATTGCAGGTCGGCTTTGGCGCGCTCGCGCTGCAGCGCAATCTGACGCTCCTGAGCCCGGCCGCGCGCCGGGCGGTGACCCGGGTGCTGAACGCGATCGCCGGGCATTTCCGCGCGCGGCTGAAGGCAGGGCATGCGATGGCGCCGCCCGCCGCGCTGGCCGACCGCATCGACAAGGCGATCCTGGCCGTGTCCGCGCACGCGGATGGCAAGGGCGGCGTGGGCGACGCGCTTGCCGTGGGCGAAAGCGCGCGCGGCGCAATGGCCGCGCTGATCGCCCTGCGGGTCGCCCTGTATCCGGCGGAGCCGGCGTCAGCAGCGATGACGCGGCTTGCCGAGCCCGCGCCGCCGGCGTCCGTACCGTCCCCGCTGCCTTTGCCACTCCCGGCGCCTGCCCACACCAAATGCTGACAGCTGAAATCGACGTCTACGGCGTCTTCGTGCCCAGCCTGCTGGCCCTGATGTTCCTCACCTTCGTCATCACCGCCGGCATGCGCGCGGTGCTGGCCCGCGTGGGCTTCTACCGGCTGGTCTGGCACCGGTCGCTTTTCAATCTCGCCCTCTATCTGCTCGTGCTGGGCGGCGTGGTCGCCCTGGCCCGCTGGCTGCAATCATGAAATTCAAATTCCGCTCCCTGGGTCCCGTAGTGCTGACGTTGCTTGCCACGGTTGCCGCCCTGTTCGTCGCCAAGCATCTGTGGGACTACTACACCGTTGCGCCATGGACGCGCGATGGCCATGTGCGCGCCGACGTGGTGCAGGTCGCGCCCGATGTCTCCGGGCTGGTGACCCGGATCCTGGTCAAGGACAACCAGCGCGTGCAGCGTGGACAGGTACTGTTCGTGATCGACCAGGACCGCTACCGGCTGGCGCTGCAGCAGGCCCAGGCCAGCGCCGCAGCGCAGCGCGCGGCGCTGGCGCAGGCGCGCCGCGAGGCCGCCCGCAACCGCACCTTGTCCGAGGTGGTCGCCACCGAGGTCGTGGAGGAAGGGCGGGCCAGGGTGGAGCAGGGCGAGGCGGCCCTGGCGCAGGCCGAGGCGGCGGTCGGCCTGGCAAGGCTCAACCTCGCGCGCACCAGCGTGGTCAGCCCGGTGGACGGCTATCTGAACGATCGCCTGCCGCGCCTGGGGGACTACGTCAGCACGGGCCGGCCGGTCCTGTCGATGGTCGATGCGAACTCCTTCCACGTCGAGGGATATTTCGAAGAGACCAAGCTGCATGGCATCCGGATCGGCAGCCCGGTTGCCGTGCGCATCATGGGCGAGCACACCATGCTGCACGGCCATGTGCAGAGCATCGCCGCCGGTATCGAGGACCGGGACCGCAGCAACGGCTCCAACCTGCTGCCCAACGTGAACCCGACCTTCAACTGGGTGCGGCTGGCGCAGCGCGTGCCGGTGCGGATCGCGCTCGACGACGTGCCCGCGACCGTGCAACTGGTATCGGGCCGCACGGCGACGGTGTCCGTGAGCGAGCCGCGCAAGGTTGCCGGCCTGCGCCAGGCGGGCGCCTTGCCGGAGGCGATGCAGTGAACAAGCTCCACTTTGCGCAGCCGGCATGGATGGCAGCGGTCCTGCCCTTGCTGTTCGCCTGCACCACTGTCGGCCCCGACTACCACGTGCCGGAGCAGGCCGTGGCACGCGCGCCCGAGGCCAACGGGCCGTTGCTCGGCACGAAGGATGCCGCCATCTCGGTGGCGCCGGTACCGGACGACTGGTGGCGGCTGTACGACGATGCCAGGCTCGACAAGCTGGTCCGGCAGGCGCTCGCCGCCAATACCGATCTGCGGGTGGCCGCCGCCAACCTGCGGCGTGCCATCGCGATCTACCACGAGGTGGAATCGGAGAACCTGCCGCAGGCGGCGGTCTCCGCCAAGGCCGAGCGCGCGCAGGTCGCGGGCGAGAGCTTCCTGCTCAAGGAGAAGGTGCCGGTCTTCAACCTGGGCGACTTCGGCTTCTCCGTTTCCTACCTGGTGGACTTTTTCGGCAAGCTGGCGCGCGCCGACGAGGCCGCCCTGGCCAGCGCCCAGGCCAGCCAGGCCGCGCTCGATATGGCGCGTGTCAGCGTGGCAGCGGAAACCGTGCGCGCCTATGTGCAGGGCTGTGCCGCCATGCACGAACTGGAAGTCGCGGAGCACCAGCTCGCCCTGCAGGCGCGCGGTGTGGAGATTGCCGGCAAGATGGTGGCCGCCGGCCGCGGGCAGCCTGTGGACATGCTGCGGGCACGGGCGCAGGCCGAGACCTTGCGCGCCGCCTTGCCGCGCTTCAAGGCAGAGAAGGAGGGCGCGTCGTACCGGTTGGCGGTCATGCTCGGCAAGCCGCCCGCCGGGCTGCCCGAGGCCGAAACCGAGTGCAGCGAGGAGCCCCGGCTGCGCCAGCCGCTGCCGGTGGGGGATGGCGCCGCGCTGCTGAAGCGGCGGCCCGACGTACGGCAGGCGGAGCGCGAGCTGGCCTCGGCCACGGCGAAGATCGGCGTAGCCACCGCCGATCTCTATCCCTCGATCCGCATCGGGGCATCGGCCGGCCTGAGCGGCATCCTGAGCGATCTCGGCACGGGCCCCACGGCGCGCTGGGGCATGGGCCCGCTACTGACCTGGAACCTGCCGACCAATGGCGTGCGGCCACGCATACACGCCATGGAAGCCGGCGCCGACGCGGCGCTGGCCCGCTTCGACGGCGTGGTGCTGAAGGCCTTGCAGGAAACCCAGGGCGCGCTCAGCGCCTATACGCGGGAGCTGGAGCGCAACCAGTCCTTGCGCGTGGCGCGCGACGATGCCGATGAAGTGGCCCGGCAGCACCGGCGGCTATACCAGGCCGGCCGCACGCCGTACCTGTCCAGCCTCGATGCCGACCGTACCCTGGCCGGGGCCGAGGCGGCGCTGGCGGCATCGGACAGCCAGGTTGCCATGGACCAGATCAATCTCTTCCTGGCCCTCGGCGGAGGCTGGCAGAACAGCCCGAAGGTGGAGGAGCACGAGACGGTGGAACGCAAGGCGGGCGGGAACCACTGAGCGGCCTGGGGCGAGCCGCGTCGATATCAGAGTGCCACCCCCGGCTTCCTGCCGGCGACGTGCCGGACCGATTCGATAAAGCGCTGGATGCGGGGCGAGCGGCGCGCCGCCAGGTACGAAAACTCGATATCCACGCCCTCCGCCAGGTCGGCCAACGCAACGAACGCCACGGTCGGCGGACTGTGCAGCCGCGCACTGGCCGGCACCAGTGCACACCCCATGCCGGCAGCGACCAGTCCCAGGATGGTCGGGGTGTCGGTTCCGATCTGGACGACATGCGGCGCAAATCCGGCTCTCGCGCACGCGGCCATCAGGAGGCTGTGCTGCGCGCCGGACCTTTCCCGGTCGAACCAGACAAAGTGTTCGCCGGCGACGTCGGCAAGCCGGCGTGGGCGCGTTGCCTGCGTCGAGGCCTGCGCCGGCAACGCCAGCACGAAAGTCTCCCGGTACAGGGTGATGCCGCTCAGGGTGGCATCGTCCGGCGTACGCCATGCCATGATGCCGCCATCGAGCTCCTCGCTCCGGATGGCCTGCGCCTGCGGCAATGACAACAGCGGCTCGATGGACAGCAGGATTTCCGGGTTCCGCTCCCGAAAGTGCTGGAGGATCTCCAGCGTGACCGGCGAGGCCAGGTAGCTCGGCATGATGCCGAGCTTGAACGTGCCGGTCTGCCCCTGCGCGATGCGATGGGCGCGATCGCGCGCCCTCTGCAGCTCCTGCAGCGATTGCTTTGCATCCTGCAGGAAACTCAGGCCTGCATCGGTCAGTTGCACGCCTTTGGCATGACGCTCGAACAGCCGGATCCCGATGCTGCCTTCGAGATCCTGGATCTGTCGCGACAAGGCCGGTTGCGTGATGTTAAGCGCCCGGGAAGCCGCGATGATGCTGCCTTCTTCCGCCGCGGCTATGAAATATCGCAAGTGCCGGGTTTCAATATGGCTCATTCGCTCCTGATCCTACAAGTCGTAAAACGTAGTTAAGCATCGGTACTTCCCGTCCAGCATGCCGGTACCGGCCAGAGGCCGTTCCCCCGAGGGCGGCGCGCAATGCATGGATGGCGACGGAGGCACCGGCAGGCACTAGCCGCCAGCCGTCGATCGCCGGCCATCCTGATCGGCTACAGCCCATTTCTGCAGAAGCAGCGATAGACGGCAGGGACGCCCCGGGGCGTGAACTGGCGTCGGAGCGCTGTCATGCCATTCAGGGCTTCATAGGAATTTTCTCATAAAAATCCCGGCGTCTTCTGGCTGGATCCATGCTGGGGATGTCAATGAATTCTATTTGTGTTTCTTTGTTTTTTCAGGTTTTTATTGACTTCTATATATATAAATTTCCATTCAGTATTCAAGACAAATCTCATTGATAATTTTGTTTTTTGCTATTCATATAGTTTTATGTAATTGATTTATGTGTTTTGTATGCTTTTAGGTAATGTTTTTGTGTTGAGTTGTAGGTGGCGATTTGATGCCGCGCGTAAGTGAATTTGTATAGATAAAAAACATTGAAATCAGATGTAAATATAACTTTAAGTAATTGCATTGGCGTGGGGCGGTTCCGTGCGGATGAGGGTAGGCTGCCGAAGGCGGTGGGCGGCAGCAACCAGCATGGGGTGGGCGAATCGTGGGGTGAGCCTGGTGCGGCTGATCCGGTTGGTGGATTCAGGGTGGATTGTTTAAACTCAATTAATTATTTCGTGCGGAATAGAACCAGAAATTTCTGGGGTTGATTCTGGTTTTTGACCTATATGATTCGGTCACCGTCGAGTGACCTAGGTGTCACTGTGGGTCCGGTCCTGAATGAACCAGGCGTTCAGGGAGTCTGGCAGTAAACGGTACGGTCCCGCAGCCGGTGTGGCAGTTCCATTGCGAACCTGCGTTTAAACCGGGGCATCGCCAATAGATTGGTTCATACCCCAACTACCAACCAAAGAAGGAAATCACATGAAGCGCACTATCCTCGCTCCTCTGGCCGCCACCTGCGTGGCAATGGCCGCCATGGCTCCCTCGCTGTCGCATGCGTTCGATGGCCAGCTTGTCTTCACCGGTTCCATCACGGATGTCAGTTGCACCATCAACGGCCAGCAGCCGGGTGCCGGCAACCGGTACGAAGTGGACCTGGGCCGGGTGGACCCGGCCGTGTTCACGGCGATCGGCACGAAGTCTCCCAACGTGCCCTTCAACCTGGTGCTGGGTGGCGGCACTGCCTGCAAGAATGGTTCGAAGGCCTCCGTCTCGTTCGATACGAGCTCGGGCAATATCGATCCTGCCACCGGCAACCTGATCTTCCAAGGCAACGCGGTGGCGACGGGCGTGCAGCTCATGGTCAGCGACAACGGCAATGGCGCCACCGGCAAGATCGCGCTGAACCAGGCGCAGGCAACCCCGCAGGTGGCCACGATCGCGAACAATGCCGCAACGCTGTCCTTTGTCGCGAACTATGTCCAGACTGCCACCACCGTCAACTCGGGTGCGGCGGATACGTCCATCCGCTACACGATGGCCTACTACTAAACCGAGCCGGATTTAACTACTGGGAATGCCATGACGTCGGTCGCTCGCATCTCTTCCTTCCTTGCTGCAGCCGGCGTCGTGGCGCTTGCCGCCTGCTCCGGCATGGCGCAGGCCGCCATTGTCATACAGGGTACGCGGGTGGTGTTTCCCGCCGATGCCCGCGAGGTTACCTTGAGGCTGAACAACACCGGCGACGCGCCAGTTCTCGTGCAGAACTGGCTGGACGATGGCCGGGAGAATGTTCCGCCCGAGAAGATGAAAGTGCCCTTCACGATCGCGCCGGCGGTCGCCAGGGTGGAGCCCAGCCGGGGTGCGGTGCTGCGTATCGCCTATACGAAGGAGCCGCTGCCGCAGGATCGTGAGTCCGTATTCTGGCTCAATGTGCTGGAGGTGCCCCCAAAGCAGGAGGGGGACAAGAATGTGCTCCGGTTCGCTTTCAGAAGCCGCATCAAGGTGTTTTTTCGCCCAACCGAGCTGACGGAGGTCGATGCCGCCCCCGGCAAGCTCACCTGGAAACTGGCCACCGTGGATGGCCAGGGGACGGGAGGCAAGCCAGCGAAGCAGCTTGCGGTGGAGGTCAGCAACCCCACTCCCTACTACGTTTCCTTCGGCCGGGTGGAAGCCCAACTGGACGGCAAGTCCGTAGCCGCGGGCGGCGGCATGGTCGCCCCGCTCGGCAAGGAAACCTTCGTACTGCCGGAGGCCAGGCCCGGCAACCACGCCAGCGCCTCGGTCCGGTACGAAGTCATCAACGACTACGGCGGCCGCTACACCGAAGAAAAGCCGCTGGCGAATTGAGCGCCGGAAGTACCCCCCCGACTCCTCCCGCCGTGCTGCCGGTACGGCGGCTTCCAGCTTCCGCAGATAGGACAACCGTCGGTATATGCAATCCTCAGTACGCCTTGTTCGACGCCCTGGCCCGCCCGGCGGCAACGTTGTGGCCTTGGCGCCGGCTTCCCGGCTGGAGCGCCTTGCGCCACGCCTGATCGGCGCCGTGGCGGCGCTCGCGATGTCGCCGGTGGCGTGGGCCGCGGCAACCGCGGTGGCGGGGCAGGGCTCGGGATCGCGCCAGTCCATCGATATCGGCGCGCAGATCGGCGAGAGCCTGGCGCAGGAAAACAAGCCGGCGCAGGAGCGCGGCGCGGAGCATGCCCCGTCGCCCGGCAGCGAGCCTGAGCCGAAGCTGCTGGCCGCCCTGGACAGCAAGCGGGTGGTCTTCGACTCCTACATGCTGGCGCAGGGCCCCGAAGGCCTCACGATCGACACCAGCCGCTTCGAGCGGCCCGATATCGTCGCGCCGGGCAGGTATCGCGTTGAACTGCACGTCAACGGCAACTGGCGCGGCACCGAGGACATGGAGTTCAGGCCGGTTGCGGGCAAGGAAAGCGCGCAGGCCTGCTATGACCGCGATCTGCTCGTGCGGGCGGGTGTCGACCTGGCCAGGAGCGCACGTGGCCAGGATCCCGATAGGCCGCCCAACCCGCTGCCGCAGGGGCTGGTCTGCGACGATATCGGGCGCTATGTGCCCGGCGCCGAGCTCAAGTTCGACCAGGCGGAGCAGCGGGTCTATCTCTCCGTGCCGCAATACTACCTGCGGCTGACCACGTCGAAGAACTATGTCGATCCGCAGAGTTGGGACAGTGGCGTCCCGGCCATGCTGCTCAACTACAACACCAATATATTCACCACCGAGAGCCAGGGACGCAACGCCACCCAGGCCTATGCGGGCCTGAACCTGGGGGCGAATCTGGGGCCGCTGCGCCTGCGCCACAACGGCGCGCTCACGTGGTCGCCGCAGAGCGGCAGCCGCTACCAGCGCGGCTACATCTACGCGCAGACCGATCTGCCCGCGCTGCGCTCGCAACTGCTGGTTGGCGAGAGTTCGACCAGCGGCGAGCTGTTCGATGCGGTTTCCTTTCGCGGCGCGCAGATCTTCAGCGACGACCGCATGCTGCCCGAAGCGCAGCGCTACTACGCGCCGGTGGTGCGCGGCACCGCCAGCTCGAACGCCAGGGTTTCGGTCCATCAGCGCGGCTACCTGGTCTACGAGACCACCGTGGCGCCGGGGCCGTTCGAGATCGATGACCTGCAGGTGGCCAGCTACGGCGGCGACCTGCAGGTCACCGTGACGGAGGCCAATGGCGCCGCGCGTGTTTTCGTGGTGCCCTTCGCCACCACGGTGCAACTGCTGCGGCCCGGCGTCACGCGCTATAGCGTGACCGCGGGCAAGGCCAGCGATCTGTCGCTGCGAGGCAGCGGACAGTACATCGTCCAGGGCACGCTGCATCACGGCATCAACAATATGGTGACCGGCTACGGTGGCGTGGCCGTCGCCAGCAACTATATGTCCGGGCTGCTGGGCGGGGCGCTCAACACGTCCTTCGGCGGCTTCGGCGCCGACGTCACCTGGGCCAGGGCCACCGTGCCGAACGGCGACAGCCTGCGCGGCGCCAGCTTCCGTGTTTCGTACAGCAAGAACCTGCCCAATAGCGGCACCAACTTCTCGCTGCTGGCGTACCGCTATTCCACGGGCGGTTTTCTTGGGCTGCGCGACGCGCTGATGCTGCATGATGCAGTCGAACGCGGCGCAACCACCGATTCCTTTGCGCGCATGCGCAGCAGGGTGGATGCCAACATCAGCCAGCAGCTCGGCGCGAGCGGCGGCAGCATCTACCTCAACGGCTCCTCGCTCCAATACTGGAACCAGCGCGGCCGGGCGCTCAGCTTCACGCTGGGCTATAGCAACCAGTGGCGCGGCAACACCTATTCCCTGTCGGTGCAGCGGGTGCAGAACGCGGCGTCCGGCGGAGCCCTGTTCGGCGGCGCCAGCAGCGCCAACAGCACGCTGGTCAGCCTCAACCTGTCGATTCCGCTGGGGAAGTCGGCGCGCGGCGCTCCCGTCCTGAACACCTTCGCCACGCACGACGACCGTTCCGGCACCCAGGTCTCCACCGGCGTGTCGGGGCGCCTCGACGAAGGCGGCAAGGGCTCCTACTCGCTCTCCGGCACCTACGACGACCGGCGCCACGCCACCTCGGGCAACGCCAGCATCAACTACCGCCTGCCCGAGGTCACGCTGGGCGCCAGCATCGGCCAGGGGCAGGGCTATCGCCAGGCTTCGGCCAGCGCGCAGGGTGGCCTGGTCATGCACCCGGGCGGCATTTCCATGGCGCAGACCCTGAGCGAAACCATCGGCGTGGCCCATGTGGCGGATGCGCCGGGCGCCCAGGTCGGCTACGGCGGCGCCCGCGTGGGCCGGAGCGGCTACGCGGTCGTTCCCAGCCTGACGCCTTACCAGTTGAACAGCATCGATGTCGATCCCAGGGGCATGCCGGAGGACGTCGAGCTGAAAGTGACTTCGCGCAGCGTTGCGCCGCGCGCCGGCGCGGTGGTGATGCTCACCTACGAAACGCGCAGGGCCCGCCCCGTACTCATCAACAGCCGTATGCCCAACGGCGAGCTGCTGCCTTTCGCCGCCGCCGCCATCGATGCCGAAAGCGGCATGGCGATCGGCGCCGTGGGCCAGGGCAGCCGCCTGGTGGTGCGCAGCGAAAAGGACAGCGGCACGATCCGCGTCGAATGGGGCAGGAAGCCCGAAGAGCGCTGCGCGATCGACTACACCCTGCCGGCGCGCGCCGAGGGCAAACGCAGCGGTTACGAGATGCTGGATCTGGAGTGCCGTCCGCTGCCGGACGGTGGCGTGAACAGCAAGAAGCTGGCGGGGCGTCCGTGAGGTTGAACGTGCCCGCAGCGGTGCTGGACGGCAGCGATGCGGCAGCCCCATTCAATCCGGCCAGCATGCCCGATCAAGGGGGGCCGGGCAGCATGATCGATCCGATCAGCCCGGGCCGGATCCGTCGCGGGCCGCATTGCGCCCGGCCATGGCACGGCGCGGTGCTCGCGCTGGCCTTCCTGCTGGTCCTGGCGCCGGCCGGGGTGCAGGCTGCGCTGTCGATCATCGGCACCCGCTTCATCTACCCCGCCGATGCGCCGGAGCTGAACGTGAGGCTGCGCAATGCCGGCGCCAGCCCGATCCTGGTCCAGGCGTGGCTGGACCAGGGCGACGCCAATGCCGATCCGGCGACGCTGAACGTGCCCTTCATCCTGTCGCCGCCGCTGCTCAGGCTGGACCCCGAGCGCAAGACCGTGCTCCGGCTGCGCTACACCGGCGAGCCGCTCCCGGGCGATCGCGAGTCGGTGTTCTGGATCAATCTCCTGGAGGTGCCGCCGCTGGCCGAGGACAGCACCTATCTGCTGCGCCTCTCCTACCGTACGCGCATGAAGCTGCTGTTCCGGCCGGCGGGCTTGCCTGGCAATGCCGACGAAGCCGCCGGCCGGGTGACATGGGCGTTCGGCCCCGAAGGGAAGGAGGGCGGTGCCGTCCTGGTAGCGACCAACCCCACGCCTTACCACGTCTCGCTGGCGCGTCTGGAGATCCGGCGCGGCGTCGCGTCGGTGGCGCTGGACGGCCAGACCATCGCGCCGCTCGGCGTCACGCGGATCGCGCTGAGCGGCTTGAAGGGCGGCGCCGGGGACGAGGCGGTGATCCGCTACGAAGCCGCCAGGGATAGCGGCGAACTGGTTGTCGGGAATGCGCCAGTGGCAAGGTAGCGCCCGCGCGGGGACCGGCATTTTCTACGAGGGAAGACCTGGGTTTTCCAGGTTGTGGGCGGCGCATGCGCATCGCATGGGCCGGCCGTGAAATACATGTGATGGCGATGGAAAGAAATCAAATGACGGGCGGCGGCGAAACCTTTGTCGATGCCGATGTACGAGTTTGCCCGGCCGTTGCCGGGCGGGCCGTGCGGCGCGGCGCGGCGCTGCGCGCCTGCGGCGTCGGCCTGATGCTGCTGCTGCCGGCAGCGGGGCAGGCGCAGGTGCCTGGCGTGCCGAATGTGCCGAATGTGCCCAGGGCCGGACAGACCATGCGCGATCTGGAGACCGTGCGTCCGGAATTGCCCGCGCCGTCCGGCCTGGAGCTGGATTTGCCTAAAGCGGACGATCGCGCCGCGCCGGCCGCGCCCGAGGCGCCGGGGATACGCCTGAAGGTGCGGGGCTTTCGCATCGACGGGAACCAGGTATTCGACCCGGCGCAATTGCTGCCCCTGCTGGCCGACCTGAACGGCAGCGAACAGGACCTTGCCGGCCTGCGCGCGGCGGCGGACCGCATCACGGCGTATTACCACGAGCATGGCTATCTGCTGGCGCGCGCCTTCCTGCCGCAGCAGGATATCGAGGACGGCATGGTCCGGCTCGAAGTCGTGGAAGGCAGGTATGGACAGATCGCCTTGCAGAACGGGTCGCGTGTGTTCGACGGCGTGCTGCGCCAGCCCCTGTCGCGGCTCAAGAGCGGCGCGGCGGTCCATGGCGGGGAGCTGGAGAGCCGCCTGCTGCTGCTGAACGACATGCCCGGCATCGGGATCAAAGGCACCCTGCAGGCTGGCTCGGAGCCCGGTACCACCGACCTGCTGATAGAGGCGGAGCCCGGTCCGCTGGCCGGCGGCAGCGTGGAGGCGGACAACTACGGCGGCTTCTACACCGGCGAATACCGCCTGGGCGGCAGCGTCTACCTCAACAACCCGTTGCGGCTGGGAGACCAGTTGAACCTGCGCGTGCTCGGCAGCGACAAGCGGCAGCGCTACTACCGCGCCGGCTACCAGTTGCCGGTCGGGCCCTGGTCCACGCGCGTGGGCGTGTCGTACTCCGAGATGGGCTATCACCTCGGCAAGGATTTCTCGGTGCTGAAAGCACACGGCCGCGCCGGCATCCGCAGCGTTTTCGTCGCGCAGCCGCTGCTGCGCAGCCGTGCCTTCAACCTGAGCGCGCAACTGCAATACGACGACAAGCGGCTGCGCGACGAGATGGATCTGTTCGAAACCAGCGTGAGCAAGCGCGTGGGACTGTGGACCGCCGGCGTGAACGGCAACAGCCAGGACAGCTTGTTCGGTGGCGGGCAGACCGTGTTCTCGGCGAGCTACAGCACGGGACGGCTGCGCATCGGCGATCCGCTGACGGAACTCATCGACCGGATCAGCGCGCGGGCCGGCGGCAGCTTCAGCAAGCTGAACCTGAACGCGGCGCGCCTGCAGCAGCTGGGCAACCGCTTGCAGCTCTATGCCCAGGTCAATGCGCAATGGGCCGCCGGCAACCTCGACGGTTCGGAGAAGTTCGGCATGGGCGGGCCCAATGGCGTGCGCGCCTATGCGCTGGGCGCAGGCAGCGGCGACCAGGGCTGGCAGGCCAGCCTGGAGCTGCGCTACGCGGTGGCGCCCGGCTGGCAACTGAGCGCCTTCGTGGACAAGAGCGTGGTGGATATCAACAAGCAGCCCTGGACCAGGGAGCGCAACACGCGCCGGCTGACGGGCGCGGGCGTCGGTGGCGCCTGGGTGGGGCAGGGGCATCAGATCAGCCTGGCGCTGGCCTGGCCCGTGGGCCAGCGCGATCAAAGCGGGGGGCCGGTGCGCAGCCCCAGGTTCTGGGTTCAGGGCGCGCAGTACTTCTGAGCGCGCCGTGAGCCGTGTCGGTGCAGTACCCGTGCTGCCGGGATCCCAGCAGTTTTTTATATAACGTGGAATGAGGTCAATATGAACAAGAGCTACGCACTGGTCTGGAACCAGGCCCAGGAATGCTGGAACGTCGCCAGCGAAGGGACTCGCCGCCGCGGCAAGTCGGCCGGCGCCCGGCGCGTGATTGCCGCCGCCGTGGCGCTGCTGGGGCTGGGGGCGCTGGCGCCGGCGCATGCATTGCCGACAGGCCAAGAGATCGTGGCGGGCAGCGGCAACATCGCGCTCTTCAACAACAACCAGGGCATGTCGATCAACCAGTCGAGCGACAAGCTGATCATCAACTGGAGCACTTTTAACGTTGGCGGCAGAGAGAGGGTCATTTTCAACCAGCCCGGCAGCAATTCGGTTGCGCTCAACCGCGTCCTCAACGGGGGCGCCAGCGATATCCAGGGCCAGATCGATGCCAACGGCCGCGTGTTCCTGGTCAACCCCAACGGGATCGTGTTCGGGAACACTGCCCAGGTCAACGTGGGTGGCCTGGTGGCCTCGACGGCGGACATCAGCAACGCGGATTTCAACAGCGGGAACTACCGCTTTGCCGGCGGCGGGGGCTCGTTCGTAAACAATGCCGGCCGGATCACCGCCGGGCCGGGCGGCAGCGTGGCGCTGCTGGGCAGGACGGTCAGCAACACCGGCCTGATCGAGGCCAGGATGGGCCGGGTGGCGCTGGGCGCCGGCAATGACTTCACCGTGAGCTTCGACGCCGGCAACCTGCTCAACCTGCGGGTAAACGGCGGCGTGGTGGGCGCAATGGTGGAAAACGGCGGCCTGCTCAAGGCGGACGGCGGCCAGGTGCTGATGACGGCCCAGGCGGCCGGCAGCGTGCAGCACGCCGTGGTGAACAATAGGGGCGTGATCGAGGCCAAGACCCTGCAGGGCAATGCCGGCAGGATCACGCTGGACGGCGGCGGCGCCGGCGTGGTGCGCGTGGGCGGCAGCCTGAACGCCAGCGCCATGACCGGCCCCGGCAATGGCGGCACCATCGAGACCCGGGGCGCCGACGTGCAGGTGCATCTGGGCACCCAGGTCAATACCCAGGCCAACAACGGGCAGACCGGCACCTGGAAGCTCAGCGCGCTGGATGTCAACGTCAACCAGACCGCCGCCGGCGGCGCGAGCACCCTGCTTGGCGACACGCTCTCGCGCAACCTGGGCACCACCAATATCGAACTGGCCAGCACCGTCGGCAATCTCTCGGTCAACGCGCCCATCACCTGGAACAGCGGCAACCGGCTGACCCTGGCCTCGGCTGGCGACATCAACGTGAACGGCGCGCTGACCGCCACCGGCGTCAACGCCGGCGTGGCCATGGACGCCGCCAGCGATATCAACCTGAACGACAAGGTCACGCTCAGCGGGGCCGGCAACAGCCTGGCGCTGAACCATGGCGGCGCGCTGAACCTGAACAACGGCGCGGTGGTCACGCTGTCCGGGACGGGCGCGTCGTACAGGTCGAACGGCTTTGCCTATAACGTGATCCAGAACCTCGCGCAGTTGCAGGCCATCAACGACAATCTGGGCGGCTACTATGTGCTGGGCAACCGGATCAACGGCGGCAGCCTGAGGTCGATCGGCGGCGACTACGGCACGTTCTCCGGCATCTTCGACGGCCTGGGCAACACCATGAGCAACCTCTCGGTGACCAGCACCGGGCTTTTCTCCGGCCTGTTCGCGGCATCGTCGGGCCGCATCGGCAACCTCGCCCTGGCCAACCTGTCGGTCAACGCAACGTCGGGTAGCGTCGGCGCCGCGGCGATCGGCGGGCTGGTCGGGCAGAACGCCGGCACCATCTCCAACGTCACTGCCACTGGTATACGCCTCAGCAGCAACACCGGGGGCGCCCATGTGATGGGCGGCCTGGTGGGCCGCAACCTTGAAGGCGCCACCATCGACCGCGCCTCGGTGAGCCTCACCAATCTGAGCGGCAACAGCCTGCTCCAGTCGCTCGGCGGCCTGGTAGGCGAGAACGCGGGCCGCGTGACCCGCAGCACGACGGACGTCCAGCTCTCGGGCTATATGCAGCGCACCGCCATGGGCGGCGTGGGCGGCCTGGTCGGGCTGAACACCGGGGACAAAAGCTATATTGCTGATTCGTCCAGCCGCGGCCCCGTCGGCACCTACTATGGCGGCCTGAACGTAGGCGGCCTGGTGGGCTACAACCACGGCGGCGTGATCGAGCGCGTCTTCTCCACCGGCAACACCGGCGCCGCCGGCAATGCCATCGTCGGCGGCCTGGTTGGCCTCAACGACGCCGGCGGCCGCATTGCCGATGCCTACGCCAGCGGCCGCGTGAACGGCAACGGCGCCGTGGCGATCGGCGGCCTGGTGGGCCAGAACAGGAACGGCAGCCTGACCAATGTCAAGGCCAGCGGCGTTGTCACGGATTATGCCGGCATCGATGTGGGCGGCCTGGCCGGCAGCAACGACGGCGGCACCATCCTCGGCGCCGAAGCCACCGGCGCCGTGATCGGCGGCAGCAACAACCGCGTGGGCGGCCTGGTCGGCAGCAACTACAGCGGCACCATCCAGGGTTCGGTGGCGCGGGGCAGGACCGCCGGCGGCGCCAACAGCCACACCGGTGGCCTGGTCGGCTACAACGGCGGCGACCTGGTGGCGGTGGAAGCCAGCGGCGAGGTCTATGCCGGTGCGAACAGCTTTGTCGGCGGCCTGGTCGGCACCAATGTCGCCGGCGGCGACCACGCGATCGTGTCGGGCACGGCCAGCGGCAACGTCAAGGGGGAAAGCCGCAGCGTGGTGGGCGGCCTGGTTGGGCAGAACCAGGGCGTAATCCGCGCTTCGTCGTCCTCCGGCATGGTGAGCGGCGGCAGCTATGCGACGATGGGCGGCCTGGTTGGCCTGAACATGGGCGAGGTCAAGTACTCGAGCACGAGCAGCAGGCTCGGCTTCATACCGAACTATGGCCACGTCTATGGCGGCCTGGTCGGCGTGAACTTCGGCCTGATGGATGGCAACAACGTTTCCGGCTCTGCCGCCCTGGTGCCGCTGGCCGGCCTCAACTACGGCGTCATCCAGTAAGGCGCCCCGGCGTTCCTCCGGCCTGACCGACAGGCCCTGGCATGCCGTGTTGCGGCATGCCAGGGCATCCTGCCGGGCAATGGAGCACAAGGGAAGAGACGCGCAGGTGGCGGGGCCAATCGGGGCCGGGGTATCAGGGCCTCGTTACACCATCTCGAAAGATTGGGAATGCATGGGGATATGGAGAACGGTATGACGATGAATGAATTGCCAGGCGCAGGGCGGTCGGCGATTGCCCGGGGGGCACGCCAATCCGCGTGCCTGTCCCTTGCCATGCTATTGCTATTGCTGGGGCTGGCAAGCGGTAGTGCCCGGGCAGCATTGAAAAACGCCATGGCCATCAGCTGCACGCACCCCAATGCGCAGGAAATCATGCCCTGGACTGTGGTCAATCCCTTGACCAGCAGTACGGCCATTGGCACGGTGCTGATGGAACGGCGCTTCTCAATGACTACCTCTTTCTCACCTATCACGACGACTGAAGCCCACGAACTGGTCACAGGCGCACACTGGGTGGTGGGGTTTGGGCCTGCCATCGGCGCCGACGGCGTTGCCCCAACGAATATTGACGGCATCGGTTTCAAGTGGGAAGCGCTATCGCCGGACGGTGTCAATCGGCCCCTCACCAAGCAGACCGACCCGCTCGCTGTCAAGAAGATGGATGTCTACTATGACACCAATGGCCCGGCAGGGCCGGGAGCCGCCGTCACAAGCTACAAGCAGTTTCTGATCCTGACCCGGGACCCGAACACGCTCGGCCCGGGCGAGATCAAGGTGACCAGTATCGGCGGCGGCCTCCAGGTGAGGATCTACACGGTGGACTTTCCGACATCGGCCGGGGTGAGCCTGGGCAGTACGTTTGTCGTGCCCAACTCGGGCCAGGGATGCCGAGGGTTCCTTACCTTCGACAGCACGGGCATCATCAATATCATCGGCGGCCCTCCGCCAGTGATCCCGAAAAAATGCGACGTGGTGGCCAACCAGATCATTCCGGTCGATCTGGGGCGCGTTCCCCTCAGCCAGTTCAAGGCGCTCGGCGACACTTCGCCGCCGAAGCACTTCGAAATCGCCCTGAGCAATTGCGCGGTCAACGCCAAGCCCATGATCAGCTTCCGGGACAAGGCCTCGCCCCCCAACGCGGACAAGACGGTATTGCGGCTCAGCGCGCCGGCCGGACAAAGCGTGGCCCAGGGGTTCGGCATCATCATGACGCGCGAGGACGGCACCCGGGAGCGCATCGCCTATGGCGATCCCGGCGCCGCCAGGAAGTATGAGATGACGCTCGACAAGCCCGGCAGGAGCGCGAAGCTTCCGCTGTCGGCGCAATACCTCCGCACCGGCAGCGACGCCGAGCTGAAGGCGGGCTATGCGGGCGGCTCCGCCGAGTTCACATTCACCTTCCCCTAGCCGTCGCGGTGAGAGCGCCGTGGCTATGCCTGAAAAGTATGAGGTATCCACTTTTGAGGCATTTGACGGCATAGAGGCCCGGCTTCTACCATGCGGGATCACTCACGCCGCAATCCAGGACGCTCCCCATGGCCAACGCCGATATCGCTCTCCCAGACACTTCGCACACGGCATCGCGCGACCTTCCCCATGGGAGCCTGCACATCGTCACGCCGCTGCTGCGCTCCACTTCCTACTCGGCACGGCTGGGGCGCCCGGTGTGGTTCAAGATGGAAGCGCTCCAGCCGCCGGGCTCGTTCAAGGCGCGCGGCATCGGCCACGCCTGCCGGACCTACAAGGAGCGCGGCGCAAAGCACCTGGTCTGCTCTTCCGGCGGCAATGCCGGCATCGCCGTGGCCTATAGCGGGCGCCTTCTCGGCGTGCCGGTGACGGTGGTCGTGCCGGAAACCACATCGGCCGCCGCGCGCGAGCGCATCGCGCTGGAAGGCGCGGAACTCGTCGTGCACGGGCGCGCGTGGAGCGAGGCGAACGACTACGCGCTCTCGCTGGTGAAGCCGGACCATGCCTTCGTCCATCCCTTCGACGATCCCCTGCTGTGGGAAGGCCACGCGACCATGATCGACGAGGTTGCCGCCGCCGGCGTCAAGCCAGGCGCGGTGGTGCTGTCGGTGGGGGGCGGCGGCCTGCTGTGCGGCGTTCTTGCCGGGCTGCACCGGAACGGCTGGGGCGACGTGCCCGTGATCGCGGCCGAGACGGTTGGCGCGGCGTGCTACGCCGCGTCGCTGGCGGCCGGTGTGCCGGTGGATCTGCCGGCCGTCACCAGCATCGCCACTTCGCTGGGGGCGCGGCGGCCTTGCGACCAGGCGGTGGCGTGGTCCAGGCGGCATCCGATCGTCAGCCAGGTGGTCTCGGACAAGGCAGCCGTGGGCGCGAGCCTGCGCTTCCTGGCGGAGCACCGGATCGTGGTGGAGCCGGCGTGCGGCGCGGCGCTGGCCGCGCTGGAGCAGGCGCCGGCCGTGGCGCCGCCGGCATCGGATGTGCTGGTCATCGTTTGCGGCGGCGTGGGCGCGACCGTGGAACAGTTGCAGGCCTGGGACCGCGCATCCTGATGCTGCGGGGGGCACGTCCAGCGCATGCCGCCGCGGAAATCGGAAGTGAAAATTCCGACTGAAAACCAGACGTTTAATTCATCACAGGAATGGTTCGCGGTGACTACACTGTGAACCTGTACCGCGCTTCACGGCGCCGGTGCAGATAAAAGGCGAAACAGACGACATGCGGGACGCAGATCCGCCTATCCCGCTCCACTGCAAGTGGAAAGTGCCGCCCCATTCTGGAAAGAAAGCAGCAATCATGAATAAGAAGCTCTTCACGACCCTTGTTTCCGCAGCAGCCTTCGGCCTCTGCGTACTGGCCTCCTCCCAAGCCAATGCAACGGGTCCGAAAGATAGCACCAACGCCGGCGACAAATACGGCTACAACCTGCACAACGGCAAGCGCGACCCGTTCACCGACGGCGCCCGCATCGGCGACCCGCGCAGCCCGTTCACCGACGGCGCACGCGTCAACGACCGCCGCGACCCGTTCTCGGACGGCGCGCATGGCGCAGCGGGTTCCACGCTGGACCTCGCCGGCCGTGACCTGACCGGTGTGTCGGCGCCTCCCGCGCATGGCGCGCAAACGGACAGCCAGGCCAACGCCTGATCCTGCTCCGCCGGCCTGGCCTCGGGTTCCCTCGCCCGTGGCCGGGCCGGCAGATCTCCCGCTTCACCACGCAACGCCATCCAGTTACACCTCTCCCATGATTTCCACGAAAAAAATCGCGCTGGCGCTGTTGAGCGTCACGGCGCTTGCTTCCTCGGTGCCTGCATTCGCCGGTCCGGACTGGACCGTCATCGAGCGCGCACGCGCGCAAAAGCAGGCGCAGGCAAAGACGCAGGCGCAGACGCCCTGCGCGCTGAAGAACGATCAGGCGGCTTCGGCGCCTGGCGCCGACAGCAAGGCGAACTGAGTTGGCGGCCCCGCGCACGGCGCCGGGGTGTCGGGAGGGAGTGGGGCGCGGCAATGCGCAGAACAACCCGCCCGGCAGCCGTGGTAGCCATCAGGCGGGAAGAGAAGCGTGCGGCTATTTGTGTCCTTCCGGAGCCAGCACAATGACCATCCACGACACGCCGAAGCGGTCGGCGACCATGCCGAAACGGGGCGAATAGAACGTTTCGCCAAGCGGCATCAGGACCTGGCCGCCGTCGGCCAGCGCGTTGAATATGCGATCTGCGGCAGCGACATCGGGCGCTGTCACCGAAAGCGAGAAGCCCTGGAAGTTGGGCTTGCCCTGGCACCGGCCATCGGACAGCATGACCGTGGTCTCGCCGATCCGCATGGCCATATGCATGATCTTTTCCTCGGTGCCCGCCGCGGGGGCACAGGCACCCTCGGGCGGGGGAGATTGCGGCGGCGGCGCCTCCTTGAAGCGCATCAGCATGGTCACTTCGGCGTTCAGCGCCCGCTTGTAGAACTCGGCCGCTTCCTCGCAGCGGCCTTCAAAGAACAAATAAGGCTGGACTAGCATCTTGTCTCCTTCAGGCATTCTGGGTTGAGGGGGCAGTCTGAGGCTCCTGAAACGCTTTCGGGCTACAGGCTGCCGTGTGTCCCCGGCTGTCCGTGAGCCGGCGGAAACATTGTGTACACTGTCCACTACCATAGTAAAGAAAACGGATGCTGTCCACACGGAGGCGTAATGGCAGGGGGCAAGCACACTTCCTGTGCCGCAATCGAGGCCGCAGCCGGGGTGGCCGGGCCAGTGGAACCGGATGACCCGGACCGGATGAACCTGTCGGCTGCGGCATCACTGGCAGCCGGGCCGCCGGCGCGCAGCACCTACCGCCATGGCGACCTGCGGCGCGCATTGCTGGATGCCGGCATGGACCTTGCGCGCGACGGCGGCCCGGATGCGGTCGTGCTGCGCGAGGCCACCCGGCGTGCCGGCGTGGTGCCAAACGCCGCGTACCGGCATTTCGCCAGCCGCATGGATCTACTGCAGGCCGTCCGCTTTGCCGCGCTATCGGCGCTGGCAACGGCCATCGAAGCCGATTTGGCGGAACTGGACGACACCGCGCCGCCTGCCGATTTCGCGCGCGCCAGCTTGCGCGCGGTCGGTACCGGCTACATGCGTTTCGCATTGGCCGAGCCGGGGCTGTTCCGCACGGCGTTCTCGGTGCCGGACGAACTGCAAGGCGTGCCGGTCCCGGCCAAGGCCGGGGACAACGGGCTGAATCCGTTCCAACTGCTCGGGATGGCACTGGACCGCATGGCGGCGGCCGGCGTATTGCCGGCCGAGCGGCGTCCCGGCGCCGAGTATCTTGCGTGGTCCGGTGTGCATGGGCTGTCCATGCTGGTGATCGACGGTCCGCTGCGCGGCCTGGATGGCACCCTGGCGCACTCGCTCGGGCAACGCTTGCTGGATATGGTGGAAAGAGGCCTGTAGCTTCGGCGCGGGCCATGCTCTTCCATGGTAGCGACGAGGTGGACGTGCCTGGCTCTCGTTCCCACCAGGGGCGCGATCTGATCCGGGGCTATTGAGCTATGATCGGATCTGGTGTACACATTAAGATGCCCTATTTCCAGTGACACGTCAGTGACCCCTTTGTATTACGCAGGGTGGAGTGGGCCATCTCTCTCCTTTGGCGTGCGCGCGATGTCGGCCAGGCAGGGCGGCAGCGTGGCGGCGCTGTAAGGAATTCCATCATTCGCCCGGTCTCCATTGCAGACACGAATGCCTACCACTACCTGCAGCGCTCATGGAAAGCAGTCCGATCCGCCGCCTTGCCCGCGCGCAGAGGCAACTGAGTCTCGCGCTGTTCGGCGTCATTCCATTGGCGCTGATGCTGGCCGGCACCCTTTGCTGGGGCATGCTCCGCATCGTTGAAGACCAGGAAGAACTGATCGCCATCCACTTTTCCGAAATCACTGGCGATATCAGGGAACAGGAAGCTTTCCTGATGCGCCTGCGCGCGCGAGTCCAGGGCCTGCACCCCGACGACGACTCCGGCGATGTAAAGCTGCGGCGCATCGATTCGAGCGAGCGTCCCGGCGTGATGCTGTTCGAGGCGCGCGTACCGCGCTCGTCGGCCATGTTCAGCGTTGCCTGCGGGAGCGCGACGGGCTGTCCTCTGCAAGACCGGGCCGTGCTCCGCCTGGGTTCCATTTTCTCCGACTACTACAGCGCGTACTGGGCCGTATCCCGCTACCCTCCGGCGGATGTCTTCCTGGTTGCGGCGCATGCCGATGCCAGCGCCGGCATGCAGGCGTTCAGCGCGGTTCAGGAGAGCCGGCCGATTTCCCGCGACGCGTACGGCATGGTGTTCTCGATGGTCGCGCAGCATGCCGGCACGCCCTCGGGCGGGCGCGATGCTGCGTCGGGAGCGCTCAGGTGGCTTCGCGCAGATCCGTCGGACGGAGGCCAGGGCAAGATGCTGGCCGTCCTGCCGATCGACGCATCGGCGACGATGCCGCGAGCGCCGGTCTTCCCGAACGGCAGCCTCTACGCTGTCGCGTTGCTAAGCCCGGATAGGGTCGCCAATATTGGGAGTTTTCCTAAAGCGCCCAACTACGACGATTTCTGGCTGGAAGACAAGGCACGCATCACCATGGTGGGCAAGACGCCGACGCCCGCATCGAAGGCGGATGGCGTCACCTATGCCGCCGACGGCCTGTACTTCCGGCTCCGTGATCCGAGTGGCTCGTGGCTGGCGCTATACCGCATCGGCTATCCGACCCTCTTCCGCCATAACAAGGGCCTGCCTGTCACCCTGGCACTGCTGGCGCTACTCGGGCTGAGCGGTGGCTTGTCCTTTTTTCGCTGGTACCACCGGCGCGTGGTGGTGCCGGCGCGCCGTTTGCACGACAGGCTGGAGGAGAGCGAATCATTCAGCCGTGCCCTCGTCGAAACCGCGCCCGTGGCGCTGTGCGTCTGCAATCGCGCGGACGGCACGACGCTGTTCGGCAACCACCTGGCCAGGCAATGGCTGGGCCTGGATGCGTCCCAGAGCCTGCAGTCCGTGCTCGATAGTCCCGCCCAGCTCACGCAGGTGCTTGCAGCAACCCTGCCCGGGGCTATCGAGGAAATCCGGGGCAATGGCAGCAGGCCGCTCTCCCTGACTTTCGCGCCAACCCGCTACGATGGAAGCACCGTAGTCCTGTGCGCGTTCGCCGATATCAGCGCGCGCAAGGAAATCGAGCGGTCCCTGATCAAGCGAAAGCAGGACGCAGCCAATGCGAACGAAGCCAAGACCGCCTTCCTGGCCACGATGAGCCACGAAATCCGGACACCGTTATATGGCGTCATGGGTGCGCTGGAGTTGCTCGATCTCACCAGCCTCGGTACCGCGCAACGGCAGTACGTGCAGACTATCCGGAATTCGTCGGAAGTCCTGATGCAGATCATCAGCGACGTGCTGGATATCGCCAAGATCGAAGCGCGTCAGCTGTCGGTCGAGTCGGACGATTTCTGCCTGCTGTCGCTGGTGGCGGCGACAGTCAGCCGCTACGCCGCGAGCGCCGAGCAAAAAGGCTTGCTGCTGTACGCCTGCGTGGCGCCCGATCTGCCTGAACACCTGCGCGGCGATACAATGCGGATTCAGCAGATACTGAACAATCTCCTGAGCAACGCCATCAAATTCACCGAATCCGGTCACGTGATTCTTCGTGTCCGGCAAGTGACGGCTGATCGCGAAGATACGATGCTCCTGTTCCAGGTGGTGGACACAGGGGTCGGGATAGCGCGGGAACGTCAGGCGGAACTCTTTGCGCCGTTCTATCAGATAAACAGCAAGATGCATACGGTAAGCGGCGCCGGATTGGGTTTGTCCATCTGCATGCGGCTGGCAAAGCAGATGCACGGGGACATCCGCGTGGTCAGCGATCCTGGCCTGGGAAGCAGCTTTTCGCTGGTGCTGCCGCTGTCGAGCGCCCTGGCGCAGATGCCGTCGCCAGCGCTCGTGCTGACAGGGGAGCCCGTCCATGTGCGATCCCCCAGCAAGGAACTGACCGACAATGTGTGCGCATGGCTGAAGCGCTGGGGTGCATCCATCCGCACGGAGGACGATCTCCCCGGCGATACGGCGCGCCATGCGACCCTGGTGGACATGCTTGTCTCCTACCCGGTTCCCGAGGGCTGGAACGGTAATTACCTGTTTGCCACGAACCAGCCTGTCGTGGCCGACGCGGCCACATTCGGGGAGCATGGCCACCTGAATGCGCACAGCATGCGTGCAATCGGGCGCGCCATCGCCCAGGCCGGGGCGGGTGTGCCGGCGTCGGATGGGGGGGCTGCCCAACTGCTCGCCAATGGCATGCATCTTCGGGTCCTGGTGGCCGAGGACAACCCGATCAACGGTACCATCCTGAGGGAGCAGCTCGAACAGATCGGCTGCAACGTCGTTCTTGCATGCGACGGCGTGGACGCGCTGGCCCGATGGCACCCCGACCTGTTCGATGTCGTGATCACCGACGTCAACATGCCCAGGGCAAATGGCTACGAGTTTGCCGAAGCGCTGAGGCAGCAAGGCTATGACGGCCCCATTATCGGGATCACCGCCAATGCGATGCGCGAAGAGGAGCAGCGCTGCATGGATGCGGGCATGACGTCCTGGCTGGTCAAGCCATTCGACCTGGGGGCGCTCCGGTCCCATCTCAATCTCCCGCCAGCGTCCATCCGGCAAACGGTGGAAGCCGTCCCGGCGTCTCCGGCCAGTGCTGACGAGGCCGAGATCGTGCCGCTAAGGTTCCGCAGCGTGTTTTCCGAGACCATGCGCGGAGATCTCGCGGCGCTCCATCGGGCGATAGCGAATTCGTCCGCCGCCGGTGCGCTCGATACATTGCATCGTATCCGCGGCGCATTGGCTACCGTAAAATTGTTCAGGCTGGTGAAATGCTGCGAAGCCCTGGAAGAAGGTATTCGCGGCGAGGGCCTTCAACAAAGACAGAAGGCAGGCATAGCGCTGGTTGCCTCGCAGATCGAGGCTATTCTTGCTGGATTTTGATAATCAACCAAGCGGCGACTTCTCTTTACCCGATTTTCGAACTCCATGAAAAAAACCAAAATCATCTTAGCGGACGATCATCCCCTGGTGCTCATGGGCATACGCGAAGTCATTGAACAGGATCGGCATTTCGAGGTGGTTGGCTCCGCCTCGGGTCCATCGGACCTGATCGCCAAGATTCCCGCTGCCCAACCGGATATCATCGTCACCGACTATGCCATGCCCGGCGATCAGACGTTCGGCGACGGCCTCAAGCTTGTTGAATACCTGATCAGAACGTTTCCCGGCGTAAAGCTGCTGGTGCTCACCATGCTCACCAACCCGATCATCGTATCCGCCTTGTACGATGCGGGCGTGCACGGCGTGGTGTTCAAGGGCGACTCGCACAACGACATCCTCGCCGCCCTGGTCGCGATCCGGAGTAGCCGAAAATACACGCCGGCCTCCTTCCGGGAGTCTCTGCGCGAGAGTGCGGGCGCGGAATCCATTGGCGAACGACTCACGACGTTGTCGCCAAGGGAATATGAAGTGCTTCGCCATTTCGTTGGCGGCGAATCGGTTCAGGATATCGCCAAGCGCTTCAATCGCAGTATCAAGACCGTTAGCGGCCACAAGGTCTCGGCAATGCAGAAGCTCGGTGTCACAACTGACCAGCAGCTCGTTGCCTTCTGCATTGCCACCGAACTCTTCCAGTAGCAGGGCGCCAGTGGGGGGCTCCCGCCGGTCTTGGCAGGAATGAAGTTCTTCGCCGATCTGCGGGGAGAGCGAAGGTAACATGTCAGCCGAGCGTGGTCCTCTCGGCTTGTCTTGCCGGAAGACCGCTAGCCGTTCAACTTCGACGACGCGAAATTCGCAAACGCCGTCATCTCGTCCCGGTGGCGCAGGAGTCGCTCCGATCCGCCGAACTTGCCGAAGAGGCGTGCATGGGCGGAATGCGGTTCAGGCTGTGGCGACGACGTCTATCCGCAGTGCTTCCCCACCGGCCGCGATCGCGAGCAGGCGGTCGACGTTCGGGTGCGCACCCGGACGGTTGCGCGCGTCGACCGTATGCTCTGCGAACACCGCGAGACCGTGCTCGGCCGCATTGGCGTCCAGCGTGCCGAATGCTTGCTGGAGATAGAAGTACACCGCCAGGGAGCCCTGCTTGCCCGGCTTGTTCTCGATGCTTGCTACCACGGCGCCTTTGCCATCGACCAGATCGATGCGATCGATACCGTCGATAGCAGGCAGTTGCGCGAGGTTATCGTTGAATACGTTGCTCGTTTGAATCACTTAAGACACTCCGTTCTTTCGGAAAATTGCTTGGCGGGCCGTATCTTATCCGATCCGGTGCTGGACGCCGGCGAGCGCGCCGGCAATGCGTTGCCGGAAGGCGACGCGTCTACTCGTGCCGCGATTGCGCCTGGCCCGGTGGACCTGACGGACGCCACAATCGCCACCATGGACGCCGGTGACGAGCCCAAAAAAATACCCAGGCTGCCCGCAAAGGCCGCTTGGGTAGGTGAATGTCCGGGCAGGATGGGTCAGGCTCAAGCCGGAATCGGGATCAACGAATCGGGATCAACGAATCGGGATCAACATCAGTCGGGATCAACATCAGTCGGGATTGCTGATGCCGGCAACTGCAAGATCGCCCGAGACCGCGGAGGGCCGTATGCGTTTCGGCGAGGGCGTCGGCAATGCGCCTGGTTTCCGGTGCTCCCCGAGCACGTCCAGCCGGTAGCCGTGCGAGTAGATCACCGAGACCAGCACGCCGTTCGCGGTGCCGAGGGCCAGCGTCCGGCGCATGCGCGATACCAGGCCAGCCAGTGCGCGCGACAACGGTTGCAATTCATGTCCCCAGACGGCGCTCTCGATATCGGCGATGGACACCGCACGGCCCGCGTTCGAGAACAGCAGTACGGTCAGGCGGAACTCCTTGGGGGTCAGAGGAATACGCTTGCCGCGCAGGATCGCATGGCGGGTGACACAGTCTATCTCGTAAGGCCCTGCCTCGATCACCAGTCCCTTCCTGAAGCGGCCGCACGCAACGCGCCGGCTCAAGGCCAGGATCCGTGCCTGCAGCTCGCGGAAGTTGACCGGCTTGGTGATGTAGTCGTCGGCGCCGGCTTCCAGGGCCTCGACGAGCTCATCTTCGCCTCCGGCATCGGCCAGCACCATGATGGGCATATCCCATGCCCAGCGCACCATCCGGACGATGTCGATTGACGGCATGTCAGTGTGCGTGCGATCGATCAGCAGGAGGTCATAGCTCGCGCGACCGACATCGCGGATCAGCTCGCGCCCGGCGTCGAAGATGCGGCAGTTGAATCCCGCGGACAACAACATTTCGCGCAGGACCTGCACCCGGGCGGCTTGCCCTGTCAGCAGCGCGATATTCAGTGAGGCATTCATGCGGCAACAGATGGAAGGACTGACGGATACGGCGGCAATTGCCGATGCGGGAAGCATGGTGCACCTGCCTTTCTGCGTCTACCAGATAAGTCTTGAAGATTTGTTTAGATGATTTGATGAATCATTGTGTAAATGAAAATACAATATTTAAAATTGGTTCGTTGTTTTTAATTGGGGGGAATGAGGAGGGTGATGGCTGTCGGTAGAAGTTATCCCTGATTGGGGCGGTGCTCGCCGAATGCCAGCGGTGCCATCAGCGTCAGCGGCTCCCCGGGCGTATCGTCGGAATGGGGCATCGAGCATCGCCGAAGCGGAGCGCCGGCGCCGATTTCCAGGTACCTCCCTTCACGTCCCGGAGCGCGGTGCGGCCGCCGAAGAATTCAGATTAGTCTGATAGACGGCCCGGCAGATCAAATGAGACTATCGGTCATAGTGATTGTCGGCGGGGCGGCACCTCCGGCGTGGAAGGCGTGCCGGTGGCGCTGGCCGGCAGGTGGACTGCCTGCGGGGCGCGCCTGATCGCCAGCGGCTCGGGCGGCAGCGCTCACGCCTGACGTCCCATCCTTGGGTTCCTACGTATGAGGAGTGATATGAACCACATCGTGAAATTAATCGACACGCTCGCGCTTTGCATACCGCAACTCGATTCGAAGCCGCTGCTTGCCGGCGCGCCGGCAAGCGCCGACCAGGGGGAGATCCTGGGATGGCTGGCTGACCACCTTGAGCAGCAAGGGCTGCTGGTCTATGAGGAGTGGAAAGAGTACTTCGGAGAACTACCGGCGCTACGCCCGCTTTCCGGGATCGACTTCTCCGCGTATGACAGTACTTTCGTCGTTGGGCTGGTAGAGCACATCGACTGGGAAGAAGTGGACCCGGAGCTCACCTATACGCTGCCGTATGAGATGCCGTACTTGGAATATATCAACGGCTTCCTTCGGGATCATGGTTTGCGACTGGTGGATCTGCTTCCCTTCGAGAATGCGTACATTCTCTGCGTGAAGGACGACGAGACGCTGCTCGAACAGCTCAGCCAATGCCTCAAGCCATTCGATATGGACATCGACGTGCGCGAGGCGATGGATGCGCAGCAAGCGAAAGAACATGTTGAAAAGCTGCTCACCTCGTGAGCGTTGCCTCCATGCACGATCCCATTTCGTTCGATTGGAAAGCGCCCCTGTACGACGTGCTCGGGGTATTGCGACACGCATGAACAAACATGGCTTGCGATGCGTTGTACTGGGCGTGTGCACTTTTGCGATGACTGAACAGGCTCAAAGGCTGTCGATAAATTCAGTTTGCCCTGGAAATTCCCGAGCAGTGTCTATGCCGGCGCTAGCATTGGCGTAGACGCACACACGGCAGCGGGAAACAGGCCGGGGATTCAAGTTCGAGGATGACGAGATAGTGGATTATGTTCGCGCGCTGGTCGTGGCGGGAGCCAACCAAAGGGATGCGAATTCTCATGACCTCGATGCCTGGAAGACCCTGGAAAAGGTCAAGGGGGGAACTGTTGAGGTTCAAGGATGAAAAAGCCGCCCGTCGGCGAGAGGACGAAGCTCGCCTGGAGGCCGTAAAGCCCGAAGATCGTGACAGGGTGCTGTCAGGCATGCGAGAGGACTGGTATCCGGATGGGTTGGACCTGTCGCGCGGATCGTTGATGCGGCGCATCGAGCAGGCATTGCCCAAGCCGCCATGCAGGGTCGGTACCGATCCGTGGGGCTATCGCGTACTGATAGTGCAACCCGCATTGCCATGTGCAGGATGACGGGCCAGCTCACATCAGGCAGGGCAGTCCCTTCCAGTTGACTTCCAGCGAGAAGTTCGATGAACGAGTCGACTGCCAGCAAAGCGTCGGACACGCCATTACATAGGAAATCAACCCGGCTTCGCTCTTGCCCGGTGCGCGATACCAAGGAGTTCTCATGGCCAATCGGTCTTACCTCTACAGCCTCAGCAACCGGCCGTCCTCGTACGAGGACCGTCCGGAGACTATCTCCGGATTGTTTTAGCACGTGCCATGACACACAAGCCGGACGAGGCTTGCCTCCAATGGGCCGACTGGTTCAATCACCGCGGCTGCTTGAGCCAAGCGGCAATGTCCTGGGAAACCCGGGAGCGGTTCAATGGAGGTACTTGGAGGCAAGCGGAACGAGCGGATTGTTTACAACATGTACTGGATGGAGGCCACGCCGATGGCACGGAAGCATCTGAGCAAACTTGCTCCTGGAACTGCGGTGATGACTCTTGCCATTGCTTGCGCAATGGCTGGCGCATGGTGGTGGCTTAAAGCGCAGCACAGAGCGTCAGAACCTGTTCAAGTTGCCCAAGCATTTGTGGCCTATCTGAAAGCGGGACAGTTTGCCCAAGCCCATGGACTCACGATGAAAAACCCATACACGGGGCGCACGGTATCTGAGTTGGCAGACATTTCGCGCCGTAACTTATGCCAAGTGCAGGAGGGACGAATCCTATCGACGTTTCCTTTTCAATCCAACGGCAACCGGTTGCGCCGCTGGTTAATGGGCCAAGAGGTTGAGATGTCGCCGATCACGATCGAGTTCGACGGTAATTGTCCTTTCAATGTTACGGTTCGACGCACGCAGTCCAATGAATGGAAAGTTTCCAGCTTTCAGAGCCATGCGGGATAAGGGTACCCCTGCCTGATCCGATACTTCAGGGACGGAGGGCGTTGAGCGACGCAACGGCGCGTGCCGTGCCGACACGTTGCCTGCGAGCATGCGCGCGCCGCGCCTTGGGAATCTCGCGATGCCAGTGCAGGCACTCCCGCGACAGGCTCAGGTGCCATTGGACAACGCTTGCATTCGTTTGCCTGAAAACAAGAATTATCCTATTCCGCGATCGCTTGATTCTGGCGAAGATGTGCTGGTGCGCGTGCTGTCCGCAATCCTGCGGCGGATGCATCGTCGTGTGCCCCACGGAGCCGGACGATCGGAAGGGCTTTACAGCCGGTATTGGCGCCGCCTCGGCTCGGATTCCACCGGGAACCGTCCTCGCCTCTGATCCCGGAATCGCAGCAATGGCCATTCCCGGCCCGACGACAGGGCCGTCGGCACGGCGCATGGGAGCGCGCAGGCCGCGGTCCGATTCCGATGGCAGTTGCACGGAGTGGAGCGCCGCGTGGGGTGCGGTCGATAGGGCGTCGATTCGATAATGCACAGATTCGTTGAGCGGAGGGCATAGTCGTGCCAATCAGAGTTCTCCTTGCGGATGACCATTCCACGTCGCTGGCAAGGATGCGCCGGGTGTTGGCGCTGATGGACAATGTCGAGATCGTTGACGTACCCAGGCGTTCCACCGAATTGATGGAATTGCTGGGCCGAAACAAAATCGATGTCCTGCTTTGCGCCTTTCACCTGGCTGGTAGGCAGCCTGGAGATGGCATCGCATTGCTGGACCGTCTGCATGGTGTCTGTCCACACGTGCGCGTTGTCTTCATCACGACGTTCTGCAGCCCGCTTGTCCTGCGCGCCATGATTGTCTCGGGCGCCCATGGCTTGCTGATGAGAGGCGACTCGGACCTGGATATCGCAAGCGCCGTTCAAGCCGTCGCGCGGGGGCGCTTGTATATCGCGGCATCGGTGCGCCGCCTGATGTCGTATTCGCGGGCGGTGGACGAGCAGATCGACGCCTTTGCCAGCGATTGCATTTCGCCGCGAGAGACCGAGGTGCTCCGCCGCTATACGCGAGGCATGACGGTGGGCGAGATTGCCTCGGCGTTGGGCCGCAGCGTCAAGACCGTGAGCACGCAGCGTATTGCGGGCATGAAGAAGCTGGGCCTGGCAAACGACCGCGAACTGTATGAGTACGCGCTCGCATTCCGGTTCCTTCCCGCCAACGAGGATAGCGCCGTGATGGAGGAGGCCGATTCCAGGCAGGGATAGTGGCGCGGGCGGCCGAATGGATGGCTGAATGAGGCGGGCGCCAATGCATGGCGCCGACGTGGCCAAATATCCAGAATCGTCTGATATGAAAATAGACCGATCGCCCGCATTATTTAATAATGCATTTCCATCGACTTCGCGCAAGGCGCCGTGGCGTCAACATTTCGCCGCCGCGCGTAGCCGTCGTGATGCTATATCTTCTGGTTGTGGCGCTGCTGCTGTGTGCGGGCATGGTAGCCGTGCTGTACCTGCAGTCGGAGTTCGACAAGAGCATTTCAGCCTATCGGCGCCAAATGAATGCCGCGGCATATAACGCGCAGACATTTTTCGCACGACGGAGTTCGCTGCTGAAATCGCTGATCGATTCCATTTCCGAAGGCAAGGGGGAAGCGGTCCCGTTGCCATCGAGCGCGGCACACCGCATCGAAGGGATCCCGCTCGCGCTCGACAGGCAGCTGGGCAAGGGCTGGGCCCTGTACGTCACCGAACGGGACAGGGATGCAATCGCGCGGTCAGGCGCCCATCTGGTCTATTGGACGCCCGCGCAGTTCACCCAGGCCGGGCTGGAGAATGATCGCAGCGGAATCAGGGCGGCGATCTCGCGAGAGGTGACGGACACGTTGACGGCGCGCGATGCCCACGGGGATAACGCCGGGTCCGTTGTCTGGATCAGCGATGGCATGCATAACCGGCTTTATATGTTTGGCCGGGTCGATCCCGGCGAGAAGGCAGCCGGCTGGCTTGGGCTGGCGCTGGACAATGTCGAGCCGGGTCTGCTGCTTTCCAGTGCCGGTCTCGGCTATATGCTGCTGGACCGTCAGGACAACGTCGTTCTTGAAAGCCGGGAAGATGCCGAGCTAAGGCGGGATCTGGCGAGCTCGACGCGCGAGGATGCCTTTCTCCGGTACGGACCGGGCCCGATACCCCAGTACCTCACCCTCAGCAAGGCGGTGGGCGAGGATGGCTGGCGTATCGTGTATTTCATTCGCGCGAGCGCGTTGCTTAAAGCCGGCATGCCCGCCATCCAGCCGGCGCTGGGCATCTGCCTGTTGCTTGTCATCGGCATTGGTGCCGGCATCGTGTATGTCAACCGGCATCTGATGCTGCCCGCGCGGCGGCAGTTCAACCGCCTGATTGAAAGCGAAGCCTTCAGCCGCTCCATCATCGAGGCTGCCCCGGTAGCGCTGTGCGTGCTGCGCCGCCGCGATGGCAACGTGCCGCTGGCCAACGGACTTGCTCGAAGCTGGCTCGATCACGATGTGTCCTGGCGCGATGCCGCGCTCGCCACCGGCCGCTATCCGAGTGCTGGCAGGGAGCTGTCGCTGCATGATGGCCGCAGCGTCTACATATCGTTTGCTGCCGCGCGCTACCAGGGCGACGATGTGGTGATCTGTGCGTTCAATGACATCACGGCGCATAAGGAGATGGAAGCGGCCATGCAACTGGCCATACGACGCGCGGAAGCCGCCAACGAGGCCAAGACCGTCTTCCTGACTACCATGAGCCATGAAATTCGCACACCGCTTTATGGCATTCTGGGTACGCTGGAACTTCTCGCCCTGAGCACGACATCAGGGCAGCAGAGGGAGTATCTCAAGGCACTCGAAAGATCCTCGGCATCGCTATTGCAGGTGGTCGACAACACGCTCGACATCTCGAGAATCGAAGCGGGGAGCCTGATGCTCGAGCCGGCTGCTTTCTCGCCGCTCGAGCTGACGGAGGATGTGCTTTCCTCGTACGCCGCCCGTGCGGCGCGCAAGGGCCTGCTGATCTACGCCTGTATCGATGCGGACATTCCAGGGAGCGTCCTTGGCGACGCGGTTCGCGTGCGCCAGATCCTGAACAACCTCCTGAGCAACGCCATCAAGTTCACGCAGATGGGCCGGGTGGTGCTGCGCGCGCGGCTGTCGGCAAGGCGGCAGGACGGTGTCGAACTGATGTGGCAGGTGGCGGACACCGGCGTTGGCATCGCGGTTGCAAGCCAGGCGCATATTTTCGAGTCGTACTATCAGGCAAGCGGTAGCAGGCAGGCGACGGCAGGATCGGGACTGGGCCTTTCGATCTGCCATCGGCTCACCTATTTGATGGGGGGCGCTATCCAGGTTGTGAGCGAACCCGGCCTCGGAAGCCTTTTCTCGGTTACGCTGCCCCTTGCGCTGTCCATCGATACACCGGATCCGGCAGTACCCCGATTGCGGCCCGGCATGGTGCATGTGCGCTCGGATGTGAGGGAGTTTGCCACGCATCTGTGCGCCTGGCTTCGCCATTGGGGGGCTGTTGCGCAGCCATACTCCCCGACGCAGGGCGGCCAGCACAGGAGCGAGATATTGATAGACGCATTGCCCTCGGAGCGCAGCGAGGTTTTCTGGGCGGGGCTTCGGGTTCTGGCGACGCCGTTCGGGCCGGACCATCCGGAAAAGAGCGGGGGGACATGGCGGGTGAATGCATATAGCGTCAGGGCGATCGGTCTCGCAGTCCAGTTTGCGCAGGATGACGTCGCGCAGAGTGGCCGACCAGGCCCAGGCCCTTTCGACTCGCGTTGACGGCATTTGAGGTGAACGCGATGGCGCCGCTCGCTTGCGCGCCAGTCGCCGTGCAAGGCGTCGCAGCAGACAGTCCGGCCAGGCACATCGGGCGTCCTTACATCCGCACCCTCTCCACCAGGAAATCCAGCAATGTCCGCACCCGCGCCGGCAGATGGCGGCCCGGGCCGATGTACACCGCATGCACTTCTTCCAGGTCGCCTGGGTTGAACGCTTCCAGCACCGGCACCAGGCGTCCGGCGGCAATGTCCTCGCGCACCTGGAACAGGGCGATCCTTGCCAGGCCGAGCCCGCCGACGGCCAGGCGCCGCAACGCGTCGCCGTTGCTTGCGCAGGCGTTGCCGACGGGCGCCACCGCGGCGGGCTCGCCATCCACCAGTATCGGCCAGCCTTCGATGGCGCGCGCATAGCCTAGCTTCAGGCAGTTATGCCCGGCCAGGTCGGCCGGCACGCGAGGCGTGCCGCAACGCGCCAGGTAGGCCGGCGCGCCCACGATGACCATGCTGGTTTGGCCCAGCTTCCGCGCCACCAGCCGGGAATTCTTCAACGCTCCGGCGCGAATGGCCACATCGGTGCGTTCTTCCAGCAGGTCGATGACCTCGTCGGTCAGCACGAGATCCAGCTGGATATCCGGGTACCGCGCCAGGAATTCCGGCACCAGCGGCAACAGGAAGTGGTCGCCGAAGGGCACGTTGGCGTTGATGCGCACCCGGCCATGCGGCGCGGCGCTGGCGGCGGCGCCGCGCTCGGCGTCGTCCAGGTCTGCCAGCACGCGCACGGCGCGCTCGTGGAAGGCCCTGCCTTCGGCCGTCAGCTCGATGCGCCGGGTGGAGCGGTTGACCAGCCGCGCGCCCAGCCGCGTCTCCAGCCGGGCCACCAGCTTGCTGACAGCCGAAGGCGTCATGCGCAAGGCGCGCGCGGCGGCCGAGAAGCCGCCCTGTTCCACGACCCGTACAAAGACTTCCATCTCGCCTGAGCGATTGACGTCGAGCCGCGACATTGTGAATTCAATTCATAAATATTGTTCGTGCAGGCAGTCTACCGCATGAATCGGTGTATCCCCATACTTCCCTCCTGGCGGCGCACCCGGCATCGCCCGCGGCGGCTCTTCCGCCGCATCGCACGGAACCTGTCCTTCACGTCTCCCATGCCATTAGCCCTTTTTGCCCTCACCGCCGGTGCCTTCGGCATCGGCGTCACCGAATTCATCATCATGGGCCTGCTGCTCGAGGTCGGAACCGATCTCGGGGTCTCCATCGCGGCGGCCGGCCTGCTGATCTCCGGCTACGCGCTCGGCGTGGTGGCCGGTGCACCGCTCATGACGGCGCTCACCGCACGCTGGCCGCGCAAGACGGCGCTGCTGGTGCTGATGGTGATCTTCACCGTCGGCAACGTGGCCTGCGCGCTGGCACCGGACTACCACACGCTGATGGCCGCGCGGGTACTGACCGCGCTGGCGCACGGCACCTTCTTCGGCGTCGGCTCGGTGGTGGCCACTGGGCTGGTGCCGCCGCAGCGGCGCGCCTCGGCCATTGCCGTGATGTTCACCGGCCTGACCGTGGCCAGCGTGCTCGGCGTGCCATTCGGTACCTGGCTTGGCCAGGCCTACGGCTGGCGCGCCAGCTTTTGGGCGGTTGCCGCCGTGGGCCTGCTGGCGGTACTGGTGATTGCCGCGCTGGTACCTGCCGAGCGCGCGGCGCCGGAAGCCCCCGACCTGCGCCGCGACCTGCGCGCGCTGATGCGCCGGCCGGTGCTGCTGGGGCTGCTGACCACGGTGCTGGGCTATGCCGGCGTGTTCGCCGTCTTTACCTATATCGCGCCGATCCTGACGCAGATCACCGGGTTTGCCGACAGCGCGGTATCGCCCATCCTGCTGGTGTTCGGCGTCGGCCTGGTGGTGGGCAACCTGCTTGGCGGCCGGCTGGCGGACCGCCGCCTGCAGGCCACCGTGCTGGGCAGCCTGGCGGCGCTGGCGGTGGTGCTGGGCCTGATGACCTTTGCGTTGCATAGCAGGGTGCTGGCGGTGATCTTCGTCGGCCTGCTTGGCGTGGCCGCCTTTGCCACCGTGGCGCCGCTGCAGATGTGGGTGCTGGAGCGTGCCCGGGGGGCCGGGCAGAGCCTGGCGTCCAGCTTCAATATCGCGGCCTTCAACCTGGGCAACGCCATCGGTGCCTGGCTGGGCGGGGCGGTTATTACCCGGGGCCCGGGGCTGGGCGCGGTGACCTGGGTTGCCGCGCTGGTGCCGGTAGCGGCCCTGGCGGTGGCGTGGCTGGCCATCCGTCTCGAAGGCAGTACCCACGGCGGGCAGGCGGGCGGCAGCTCGGGCCTGTCTTCGCAGCCGCTGCACTGATGCGCGGCTCCGCCGAACCATTTTTCATGCTTCTTCTTTCATCTTCATCGAGAGCCAATCATGTCCGCAAGCCAATATCTGCAGCGCCTGCTGCCCACCGTCGCCCTGACCGCACTGTCGCTGACCGCCGCCGCGCCGGCCGCCGGAGCGGGGCCCGCGGGCGCCTCGCAGGACCAGCGCGCGGCCATGGCTGGCGACGCCGCCGGCAACTGGGTGGGCAGCTGGAGCGCCAGCCCGCAACCGGTCTGGGGGCCTGACTTCATCTTCCCCACTAATATCCCGGTCAGCGTCGAGCGCCGGACCATCCGCCAGGTGGTCCGTCTCAGCCTGGGAGGTGACAAGGTACGGGTGGAGTTATCCAACACCTACGGCGCCGAGCCGCTGCATATCGGTGAAGCGCGCGTTGCGCTCGCGTCGGCGAAGGCGGAGAGCCAGGGGCAGACCGTGCCCGGCACCGATCGCCCCCTGCGCTTCGGCGGCCAGCCGGAGATCACCATACCGCCGGGCGCAGCGGTGCTTAGCGATGCCGTCGAGTTGCCGGTGCCGCCGCTGGCCAGCCTGGCCGTCAGCCTGTTCCTGCCCGGTCCGGCGCGGCTCGAGACGTTTCACTGGGAAGGCCGCCGCACGGCTTATATCGCGGCGGGCAACGCCACGGCTTCCACGCACCTGGCCGAACCCGCCATCACGCCTGCCCGCATCGTGCTGAGCCATATCCTGGTCGATGCCGCGGCGCCGGCCAGGGCCGTGGTGGCGCTGGGCGATTCGATCACCGACGGCGCCGGCGCGACGCCGGAAACCGACCGCCGCTGGCCGGACTTTCTCGCCCAGCGGCTCGCGCCCGCCAACGTGGCGGTGCTCAACGCCGGCATCTCCGGCGCGCGGGTGCTGCGCGACCGCATGGGCGTCAATGCGCTGGCCCGCTTCGAGCGCGACGTGCTGGCCCAGCCGGGGGTGGCGGCGGTGATCCTGCTGATGGGCATCAACGACATCAGCTGGCCAGGCACGCTGTTTGCGCCGGAGGAACCCGCCATGCAGGCGCAGGCGCTGATTGCAGGCTATCGCCAGCTGATCGCGCGCGCCCATAGCCGGGGTGTGCGCATCGTCGGCGCGACCTTGCCGCCGTTCGAAGGCGCGCTGGAGGGGACGCCGCTGGACAACTACTACAACACGGACAAGGAAGCGCTGCGCCAGCAGGTCAATGCCTGGATACGCACCAGCGGCGCCTTCGATGCGGTGGTGGATTTCGATGCGCTGCTGCGCGATCCCGCGCATCCCGCGCGGCTGCTGCCGGCCTATGACTCGGGCGACCACCTGCACCCGGGAGATCGCGGCTATCGGGCGATGGCCGAGGCGATCGACCTGGAGGCCTTGCTGTAGGCCGGTGCGTTGCGGCTGCGCAGGCGGTAGCGTATGCTGGCGGCTGCCTGCCGGCGCCACGGAACAAGTCTTCACGCCGGCCGCCGTACTCATCATCACGCCAACATGATCACCTGCTACCTGCGCTATATCGTCGACGCCACCAAGCTGAAGGAGTTCGAGCATTACGGCAAGCTGTGGATTCCCCTCGTGGAGAAATTCGGCGGCCAGCATCATGGCTACTTCCTGCCGTCCGAAGGGGCCAACAACGTCGCCCTTGCCATGTTCTCCTTCCCGAGCCTCGCCGCCTACGAGACCTATCGCCAGCAGTCGTTCAATGACCCGGCGTGCCAGGCGGCATTCCGCTATGCGGAGGAGACACGCTGCATCGTCAGCTACGAGCGCAGCTTTTTCCGGCCGGTGTTCGGGTAGCAGGGCGGGCGGCTGGCCAGTGGCTCAGTGCCGCCGGCGCGGTCACCGCCCCATCGCCTGGCCGATCAGCTTACCCAGCAGCTTCACCCCTTCCTCGATCCGCTCGTCCGCAATGGCCGTGTATCCCATGCGGAAATGGGGCGAGGGCGCGTCGGTGGCGAAGAACACGTCGCCTGGCTCGATGATGACGCCGTGCGTGAGCGCGATCGCCGCGAGCTTGCGGGCGTCGAGCCCGGGCGGGCCTTCGACCCAGAACGAGGAGGCCCCCGGCGAGTTGTGCGCGCGCGCCTGCGGCAGGTGGCGCGCCAGCATTTCGCGCAGGATTCCCGCGCGGCGCTGGAAGATGGGCGCTACGCGCCGCAGCAGGGCGTCGTGGTGGCCCAGCGAGATAAACAGCGCGGTGGCGCGCTGGTTGTTGGCGGGCGGGTGGCGCAGCATGAAGCGGCGCAGCGCGCGCGCCTGCCGGATCACCGCGGCGGGGGCGACGATATAGCCCAGCCGGATGCCGGGCACGAAGGATTTGGACAGGCTGCCCACATAGATGACGCGGCCGTCGCGGTCCAGGCTCTTGAGCGCGGGGATGGGCTGGGTCAGCGCGGGGTTCTCGGTGTCGTAGTCGTCCTCGATCAGTACCACATCGTGACGGCGCGCTTCCAGCAGCAGGGTCTCGCGCCGCTCCAGCGGCATGGTGACGGTGGTGGGGCACTGGTAGCTGGGGGTGATGAAGGCGTAGTCGCATTGCGCCAGCCCGGCGTCCGGGCACAAGCCGGATTCGTCCACCGCCAGCGGAATCACCTCGCGCGCGCGCATGCCGAAGATATGGCGGGCGTCGTTATAGCCAGGCTCTTCCAGCCCGACCCGCGTGCCTTGCATCAACAGGTCGGCCAGCAGGTAGAGCGCGTGCTGCGCGCCCATGGTGACCATGATCTCGTCGGGGTTGGCCCACACGCCCCGGCGCGGCAGGATGTGTTTTTGCAATTGCTCGATCAGCAGCGGATCGTCGCGGTCGATCAGGTCCGAGGCCCAGCCGCGGATCTCCAGCACCGCCAGCGCCATGCGCGAGCATTCGCGCCAGTCGGCGGTGGGAAACAGCGCGGGATCGAACTGGCCGTAGATGAAGGGGTAGGGGTAATTCTGCCACTCGCTGGGTTTGACGATGGCGCGCTTGCCGGTCATGTCGGGCAGGCGCGCGGCCCAGTCGGGAGCGGCTTCCGGCCCCGATCCGGCATCGGCCGCGGGTGTTGCCTGCGGGGGCGCCGGCACAGGACTGGCCGCGCTGGGCAACTGCGCCACGACGAAATAGCCGCGCCGCGGCCTGGTTTCCAGGAAGTGCTCCTCGACCAGTTGCTGGAACGCCAGGATCACCGTATTGCGGGCGATGCCCAGCGTGGCCGCCAGATCCCGGCTGGAGGGCAGGGCGCTGCCTTCCGGCAATTGCCGGGCGAGGATGGCCGATACCAGTTGCTGGCGCAACTGTGCCTGCAGGCTGACGCCGGCATCGGGGGACAGTTGCAGCAACCGGTTCCAGAAAGTGTTCGCCTTGCCTAAGCTTGCCATGTCGCTCCGTTGCTGTGGCCGTCGCGCCGGCCCTGATGATCTGCGGCGGATGATGGGCGAAGCCGGCCGCCGGCGAAATGCGACTCGGCCGCAGGCCGGCGCCGGGCTTCCCGGCGATCCGCGGGCGGGTCCTTCAGCGGCCGAGAATCCATCCCGCCAGGCTTTGCAGGTCGTCCTTCGACAATCCTGCATAGGGGGGCATCGGCACCTGGCCCCACTTGCCGGCGCCGCCGGCGCGGATGTTCTGCTCCACCAGTGCCGCGGCGCCTGGCTGGTTCGCGTATTTTGCCGCCACGTCCTTGAAGGCCGGGCCCACTACCTTCTTTTCGACCGCATGGCAGGCGGTGCAGCCATTGGCCGTGAGCAGGGCCTGGGGATCGTGGCTGCCCGTGGCCGCAGCGGCAGCCGGTGCCGGCGCATTGCCTTGCACCGCGCCTCTGTCCGCATAAGCCGTGCGCTCCGCCCCGTAGGTCCTGGTCAGGTAGTCGACCATGGCCGGGATGTCTTCATCGGGGAAGGGCGCGCCAAAGGGCTTCTTCATCTTCCTGACCGTGGCGTCCCAGTAGCCGCGCGGCGACGAAGGCGGCTGCGTCAGCACGTATTGTGCCGAGTGGCAGGTCATGCAGTTTTGCCGCACCAGCTGGTAGCCGGGCAGTTCGCTCGGCGTATAGCGCGCGGTCTCGGGCGGCAGCGTGATTTCCAGCGCGTGCACGGCCGGCGCGCCGGCGAGCGCGGCCAGGGCGAGGGACCAGGCGCGAAAAGGGATCTGTCTGGTGGTATGCATGGCTGTCTCCTTCATGCCGCCACCACGCGCGTGGTTTCCACCACGTTGCGCATGTAGCCGGCCGGGTTCCACAGCGCGGTGAGGGGCTGGCTCTGGCCGATACGGTTGCTGGCGCGTACCTTCAGCTCGTACTCGCCCTTCTTCGGCGGCGTGAACGCGGCCGTCCACTCGCGGAAGGAGTAGCGGCCCAGGTCCTTGCCGAGCTGCGTGGCGCGCCAGGTGCGGCCGCCGTCCACGGACAAGGCCACTTCGTCGATGCCATAGCCGCCGTCGAAGGCGATACCCCGCAGCACGGTCTGGCGGCCGGCGTGCAGCCTGGCGCCATCTTCCACGCTGGTGATGAAGGAGCGCACGTTGAAGCGGTTGATCGGCACCGTGCGCGCGGGCGCGGAGCCCGGTGCCACGCAGGCGCAGGCGTTGTCGGGGATGCGGTAGGCGGCGGTCATCCAGAAGCCGTCGAACGGCTTGTCGAGCACCTGGATGTCGGAGAGGTGCTTGACCCAGTAGGTGCCATAGTGTCCAGGCACGATCAGGCGCAGCGGGTAGCCGTTCAGCATGGGCAGGTCCGCGCCGTTCATGGCCCAGGCCAGCATCACCTCGCCGTCGCGCGCCTGGTCGATGGACAAGGCCTTGACGAAGTCCGGGCTGCCTTCCAGCGGCGGGTGATCCAGGCCGTCGAAACTCACCTGCAGCGCGCCGGCCTGTACCCCGGCTTTGTCCAGCAGCGCTTTCAGGGGCACGCCGGTCCAGCGCGCATTGCCCATGGCGCCGTTGCCCAGCTGTCCGCCGTTGGCGCGTGGGGCAAAGAAGCCCCGGCTGTTGCCCGAGCACTGGTTGACCGCCACCAGGTCCACCGGGCCGGCCAGCCGCCGGATCTCGTCGAGCGAGAGTTCCAGCGGCGTATTGACCTTGCCGCCCACGCGCAGCCGGTAGGTCTGCGGATCGATGCTGGTGGGGATGCCGCTCCAGTGATAGCGCACGAAGAAGGCGTCGTTGGGCGTGATCAGGCCATCGTTGAACACCCTGAAGGGCGTTTCCAGCTGCGGCGGCCGGCTGGTCAGCAGGATCAGCGGTCGCTTTTGCGGGAAGGCTACCAGTTCTCGCTCGCCGTTTTCGAAGGGGAGTTCGATGCGATCGGCGGCGATGGCCGCCAGCGCATCGAGCGCCGGGTGGGCCAGCGCCGCGCCGGCGCCGATCGCGCCGAGCGCCCGCAGCGCGCCGCGGCGGCCCGGTTGGGGTGATACGGGATCATGGTCTCGGGCCATGCCGGCCTCCTCGTCTTTTGTGGGTACAGCGGTATCGGGCGGCACCGCCCCGGTCCGACTTCAGATCACTTCGTCCTTCATGTGATACCAACGGTACAGGAACCACTGCCCAAAGCGGCGGAACGGCGCGAACGCCTGCGCTTCCACCATCTCGCGCACGTTCGGGAACGGCAGCGCCGAACGGAATATCGGCAACTCCGGCCCGGCGCTCTTGCCCGCGATCAGCGCCGCCATGCGCTTGCCGGCCTGGGCGGAATACATCACGCCATTGCCGCCATAGCCCATCGCGTAGTAAATGGTCTGGGCCGGGTCCGGCTGGAAGATGCGCGGCATCATGTCGTGGCTCACATCGACCCAGCCCCACCAAGAATAGTCGATCTGGATGCCTTCCAGCGCCGGGAACTTGCGGTGCAGGTCGCCAACGAGCTTGTCCTTGTATTTATGCTGCGGCGCATCGTTGCCGGTGATGGCGCTGCGGCTGCCGATCTGCAGGCGGCCGTCCGGCATCAGCCGGTAGTAGTGCCGCAGGATGCGCGTGTCGGTGATGACCTGCGTCGTGCGGAAGTTGCATGCCTCGCGCTCGGCGGGCGTCAGCGGCCGGGTGACGATGGAGTTCGACAGGATGGGGAACAGCCGGTTCTTCAGTTGCGCATGCAGGCTCGGCGACGTGTAGCCGCCGGTGGCCACGCCCACCGCGCGGGCACGCACGATGCCGCCCGGCGTCTTGAGATAGTGCACGCCGCCGCGCGTTTCCCAGCTCAGCACCGGGCTGGAGGGATGCACCCTGGCGCCCAGCGCGCGTGCCTTGCGCAGGTAGCCGAAGGCCAGCTTGCCGGCATGGATGCCGATGCCTTCGGGCTCGTGCATGGCGCCCGCGGCTTCCTTGTCGTCGACGTATTCGCGCTTGACGGTGTCGGCATCGAGGATGCGCGCGTCGTACCCGAACACCTCGCGCAGCACCTTGGCTTCCTTCTCCAGCCCCGGCATGACCTTGGCCCGGTGGGCGATGTACAGATGGCCGCCCGGCTGCGGATCGCAGTCGATGTCCTTGATCAGGCCCTTGAAGGTCTGCATGCCGTCGCAGACTTCCTCGTGCAGCCGCAGCGCGGTATCCAGGCCGTAGCGCTGGATCCATTGCGAGCGCTTGAGCCGGCCCGAGGCGCACTGCGCCTGGCCGCCGTTGCGCGTGCTGCAGCCCCAGCTCACGCGGTTGGCTTCCAGCACGGTGGCTTTGATGCCGTGCTCCTGGGCCAGGAAGATCGCGCAGGTCAGGCCGGTGAAACCGGAGCCGATGATGGCCACGTCCACGTCGATATCGTGCGTGATCGGACCGTCGTCCGGCGGCGGCTCGCCGGCGGTGCCGATCCAGTAGGTGGGGGCGTACTCGCGGCCCTGGCCGGGCGTGGGCGCGACCAGGGGGTCGTAGGCCGGGTCGTACGGCTTCGAAGGCGCGGTGGCGCGGCCTTCGGGCAGGATCAGTCTGGCGGCGGTGGCATCCATTTCAGTCTTCCTCTTGTACCCGTGATGGGGAATGGATTCAGCTGCCGGCGCGCGTTGCCGTGGCGTTCGCGGCGACGGGCGGACGGTCCTTGCGGTAGGCGTTCTTCACCGCGATCTTGCCGTCGCGGAAGGTGAATACATCCACCATGCGCGCCTCGATGCGCGTGCCGTCGGCCTTGGTGCCGCGGAAGGTCGATTCGCTCACGCCGCGCTCGCCGGCCACGAAATGCTCGCCGTCGAGCCATGCCGCATCCGGGAATGCCTGCCATGCCAGCTGGAAGCCCTCGCGTACCGCGTCGCGGCCCTTGAAGCTGCGGCCGAACAGCTCGCTGCCGGCCACCGCATGGAACACGCAATCGTCCGCCATGAAGCCCATCAGCGCTTCGATATCGTGGCGGTTCCAGGCGTCGGCGAAGGCTTGCAGGGTTGCCGCGGTAACTTGGTGGGTGGTCATTCGAGTCTCCTTGATGTCGTTGATCGCATCGTTGATCGCTTGCGTGCCGCACGGACCGATGCGGCTTATGACTGCAGCATAGAGAGGTGGCGCGCAATGCTGTAGGGCCAGATCCCGTAAATCGTTTGGGCCAGCGTGCCGGGCAGGCGCGGGCCTGCCGAGGCGGAAAGGGTGCGCCGCGGCTGGCGATGTTTTTCTTTTGAGGGGAATCCGCGATGGCATGCGTCGCGGAAGGTGGATCGGGCCAGGGGGCCCGTCAGCCGGTCAGTCGGCGCGGCGTATCTCGGGCATCCGCGCAGCGCCGGTGTGCTTGCGGCATTGCTGGCGCACGGCAAAGGCCAGCAGCAGGATGCCCAGGCTGGCGATGCCGAGCAGCAGCGGGGTCCGCTGGTCGGGGATAAAGGCCATGGCCACGACGATCCCGGCCATGCCGGCGATGGCGAGATAGGTCAGGTAGGGGAAGGCCCACATCCGCACCTTGAGCCGCTGCGGCGCTTCGCGTTCCAGGCGCGTGCGCAGGCGCAGCTGCGAGAGCGCGATCAGGATGTAGACGAAGATGGCGACCGTGCCATACGAGTTGACCAGGAAGGCGAACACCTTGTCCGGCGACACATAGGACATCACCACCGCGCCGTAGCCGAACAGCGTGGCGAACAGGATGGCCCTGACCGGCACGCCATTGCAGCTCAGCCTGGCCAGGGACTTGGGCGCATCGCCGCGCTTGGTCAGCGCAAACAGCATGCGCGACGAAGCGTAGAGCCCTGAGTTCAGCGCCGACAGCACCGCGGTCAGCACCACCGCGTTCATGATCTGCGCCGCTGCCGGAATGCCCATGGCCTTGAGCGCGCTCACATAGGGCGTGGCGATGCCTGCCGAATTCCACGGTACCAGGCACACCACCAGCAGCACGGAGCCCACGTAGAACACCAGCACGCGGGTGATGACCGAACTGGTGGCCTTGGCTACCGCCTTCTGCGGTTCCGCGGTTTCCGCCGCGGCGATGGTGACGATCTCGGCACCGAAGTAGAAGCCCGTTGCCGCTACCGCGCCGGTCAGCACCGGCATGATCCCGTTCGGCGCGAAGCCGCCATGCACGGTCAGGTGGGCCACGCTGGCGGTGGCGCCCGGCCACATGCCGAGCACGAACAGGCCCGCCAGGAACAGGAACACCACGATGGCGGCCACCTTGATCGAGGCAAACCAGAACTCGAATTCGCCGAACGACTTCACCGAGATCAGGTTGGTCAGCGTCAGCATCACCAGCAGCACCAGGCTGATGCTCCAGGCTGGCACGTCGGGCAGCCAGAACTGCACCAGGCTGGCCCCGGCCACGGCCTCCAGCGCGACCACGATCACCCAGAAATACCAGTACATCCATCCGGTCAGGAAGCCGGCCAGCTCACCCATGGCCGGGCGGTCGCTCCAGGCCTCGCGGGCATATTCGTAGAAGGAGCCCACGGTGGGCAGCGCGCACGCCATCTCGCCCAGCATGCGCATTACCAGCACCACCAGCAGGCCGGTAATCAGGAAGGAAATCACCGCCGCCGGTCCGGCGGACTTGATGACGACGCCGCTGCCGACGAAAAGGCCGGCGCCGATCACACCGCCCAGCGCGATCATGGTCATGTGGCGCTGCTTCAGCCCGTGCTTCAGGCCGCTTGACTGCTGCTCATCGTGAATCACTTTGCTTGTCTCCTGCATTACCCAGGGTCATGCGCCGCGGTTTTTATAGTAGGTCGGCGATGGGCTCGCCGCCGGAATCCGCGGTCGTTGCGGGGAGGCGGCGCATAGGATACGCGCCGCCTGCGCCGCGAAGGTCGGATCATCGCTTGCCCGGGCGCGATGCGGTATCCGGGCAAGCGATGATCGCGCGCTTGGTGGCTTGGCTGCTTGCGGCCTCGCTCAGCCGCTCAGACGAAGTCCTTGTACTTGTCGAGCATGCGGACCGGTTTGGCGAGGGCGTCGCGGCGGAAGGGGTCGCCGAGCTCGCGGGTGCACATGATCTCGATGATGGTGGTCTTGCCGTGGTTCATCTGCAGGTCGATGGCGCGCTTGAGCGCGGGGCCGACGTCCTCCAGCCTGTCGACCACGATGCCTTCGGCGCCCATGGCGCGGGCGATCTCGGCAAAGCTCTGGTTGTCGAGCTCGCCGGCGACGAAGCGGCGGTTGTAGAAGTCGACCTGGTTCTTCTTCTCGGCGCCCCACTGGCGGTTGTGGAAGACCACGGCGGTGACGGGGATGTTGTGGCGCACGCAGGTCATGGTCTCCATCAGGCTCATGCCCCAGGCGCCGTCGCCGGCGTAGGACACGGCGGGGCGGTGGGGTGCGGCGACCTTGGCGCCGATGATGGCGGGGAAGGCATAGCCGCAGTTGCCCCAGCTCATGGCGGCGAAGAAGCTGCGGGGCTGGTTGAAGCGCAGGTAGCTGTTGGCGACCGAGTTGATGTTGCCGATGTCGGTGGACACCATCACGTCGTCCGGCATGGCCTTCTCCAGTTCGCGCAGCACCTGGCGCGGGTGCAGGTAGTGGCCGCCACCCGGCGTGCGCTCGTGCTTCTGCTCCTCGATCATGTCGAGGCTGTAGGGGTCGCGCTCGTGGGTCCACTCGTCGAGTTCCTTCTCCCAGGCGGCCTTCTCGGCGGCGATCTGGCCGGCGCGGTCCTCGCGCGAGGCGTCGCAGGCCAGGGTGCGGCCGGCCAGGCGCTCGGTCAGCGCCATGGCGGCGGCCTTGGCGTCGCCGCAGATGCCGACCGAGATCTTCTTGACCAGGCCGAGCATCTTGTGGTCGGCATCGATCTGGATGATCCTGGCGTGCTTGGGCCAGTAGTCCATGCCGTGCTGGGGCAGGGTGCCGAAGGGTCCGAGGCGCGAGCCGAGGGCGATGACGACATCGGCGCGGGCGAGCAGCTTCATGGCGGCCTTGGAGCCCTGGTAGCCGAGGGGGCCGCACCACAGCGGGTGGCTGGCGGGGAAGGAGTCGTTGTGCAGGTAGCTGTTGACGACGGGGGCGCCGAGGCGTTCGGCGAGGGCCTGGCATTGCGCGATGGCATCGGCCATGACCACGCCACCGCCGGAGATGATGACGGGGAATTTAGCGTGGGCGAGCAGTTCGGCGGCTTCGTTCAGGCGCTGGTCGCCGCCGGGGCCGCGGTCCAGGCGCTGAGGCTGCGGGATGTCGGCCTTGATCTGTCCGTAGAAGTAGTCGCGCGGGATATTGAGCTGGGTGGGACCCATCTCGGCCATGGCGCGGTCGAAGCAGCGGCCGGTGAATTCGGCCATGCGGGCCGGGTGGGTGACATGGCCCTGGTACTTGGTGAATTCCTGGAACATGGGGAGCTGCCTGGCTTCCTGGAAGCCGCCGAGGCCGATGCCCATGGTGCCGGCCTCTGGGGTGACGATGACCACGGGGCTGTGGGCCCAGTAGGCGGCGGCGATGGCGGTGACGCAGTTGCTGATGCCGGGGCCGTTCTGTCCGATGACCACGCCGTGGCGGCCGGAGACGCGGGCGTAGCCGTCTGCCATGTGGCCGGCGCCCTGCTCGTGGACCACGGGGATGAGGCGGATGCCGGCGGGGGCGAAGATGTCCATGGCGTCCATGAAGGCGGAGCCCATGATGCCGAACATGTCGGTGACGCCGTTGGCGGCGAGGGTCTCGACGAAGGCTTCCGAGGGGGTCATGGCCTGCGGGCCGGCGGCGGCGGGGGCGCTAGCGCCGAGGGATTCGGGGAGGTGTTCGCTCATGGTGGTCAGTCTCCAGTTTTAGGTGCCAAAGCGGAACAAGGTGTTCCGAAAAAATTTAATTGATTGGAATGTAGAGTGGGGGTGCAAGATGGTCAATAGGGTAAACCAATAAATCGGAATGATTTGTCTCTAAAATAGAAACTGAACTATGATGGGTCAGACTGCGGCAGGCTGCACACGCCGCGCGCCCATTGCGCGCCGCCGCCGGACAGGTGCAGAGGAGACAGAAAATGAACGATATCGTGACTGGCAAGCCCGACAGAATGGTCGCGGTACGCAGCCTGTTCGGCATCGATTCCGGCTTGACGGTGCCGGCGTTCAGCGAGCGCGACGACCATGTGCCGGACATCGACGAGGCCTACCGCTTCAATCCGGAAGTGACGCTGGCGATCCTGGCAGGCTTCACCCGGGACCGGCGCGTGATGGTGCAGGGCCTGCACGGCACGGGAAAATCGACCCATATCGAACAGGTGGCGGCCCGTCTCAACTGGCCGTGCGTGCGCGTGAACCTGGACGGACATATCAGCCGGCTGGACCTGGTGGGCAAGGACGCCATCGTGGTGCGGGATGGCCGGCAGGTGACCGAATTCCAGGAGGGCATCGTGCCGTGGGCGCTGCAGCGCCCGGTGGCGCTGATCTTCGACGAATATGACGCGGGCCGCCCCGATGTGATGTTCGTGATCCAGCGCATGCTGGAGCGCGACGGCAAGTTCACGCTGCTCGACCAGAACCGCGTGATCCATCCGCATCCCGCCTTCCGCATGTTCGCCACCACCAACACCGTGGGGCTGGGCAACCTGAACGGCATGTATCACGGCACCCAGATGCTGAACCATGCGCAGATGGACCGCTGGAATGTGGTCGCGACGCTCAACTACCTGCCGCGCGCGGAAGAAGCCGGCATTGTGCTGGCCCGTGTGCCGGAACTGGCCGACGAGGCCGGCCGCGCGCTGGTCGAGTCGATGGTGAGCGTGGCCGAACTGACGCGCAAGGGCTTTGCCACGGGCGACCTCTCCACGCTGATGTCGCCGCGCACGGTGATCAGCTGGGCCGAGAACTGCCAGATCTTCCGCGATCCGGCGCTGGCGTTCCGGCTGAGTTTCCTCAACAAATGCGATGACGCCGAGCGGCCGGTGGTGGGGGAGTATTTCCAGCGCTGCTTTGGCAGGGAGCTGGAGGCCGCGTCCGGCGACGCGCCGCAGGTGCACCGATGAGCGCGCCGATGACTGCGCAACGGCAGGCCGCCCGCCGCCGCCAGCAGCGTGAGTCCCTGTGCGCGGCGGCGGTGCGCGCCCTCACTGGCGACGCCGCGTTGCACTATCGCGATGGCCGCCTGTGCCACGGACCGCTGCCGCTGCCGCTGCATGCGCCGCATCTGCGTACCGATCCGCTCGCCGACGGCTTTTCCGCCCAGCGCGGCGCGGCGGACGGTTCGGCCTTGCGGCTGGTGCATTCCGATGCCGACCTGCACCGCCGGATGTGCCCGGCGGATCCGGTCGCGCGCCTGGTGTTCGAACTGCTCGAGCAACTGCGCTGCGAATCGCTGCTGCCCGCCGGCATGCCGGGCCTGGCGCGGAACCTGCGGCACCGCTTCGAGGGCTGGTCCCGGGCTTTTCATCGTGCGGGCCTGGCGGAGAGCCAGCTGGGCATCCTGCTCTACACGGTGGCGCAGATAGTGTGGTCGCGCCTGTCCGGCTGGCCGGTGCTGGAAGACACCGAGGACCTGATCGAGGCGACCCGCGCGGCCATCGTGCCGGTGCTCGGCGGGCCGCTGGCCGGCTTGCGCCGGCAGCGCGGGGACCAGGCTGCGTTCGCCGGGCATGCGCTGGAGATGGCCCGGCTGGTGAGCGCGATGATCGATTCCACCGGCGCGCGGCGCACGCCGGACGACACGCAGGATCCGGAGGACGATGAAGCCGTGCGCGTGGCGTTTTCGCTGGCGCTCGGCTTCGAGGACGATGAGCATGAGGCGATGGCCGCGGCGGACAGCGGCAACAGCCACGTGCTGCGCGCCGCTGCCGGCGGCTACCGCGCCTACACCACGCGCTACGACCGCGAGATACTGCCGGGGTCGCTGGTCCGCAAGGCGTTGCTGGCAGCGTATCGCGAACGCCTGGACCGGCGCATTGCCGGCAGCGGCATCAACGTGGCCCGGCTGGCGCGCGGGTTGTCGGCGGTGCTCGCCGTGCCGCGGCGCGACGGCTGGTCCTTCGGCGAAGAACACGGCCGCATCGACGGGCGGCGCCTGGCGCAGCTGGTCAGCTCCCCGGCCGAGCGGCGGCTGTTCCGCCTGGAGCGGCAGCAACTGCAGGCGGACTGCGCGGTGAGCCTGCTGATCGACTGCTCGGGTTCGATGAAAGCGCATATCGAGCCGGTCGCCATGATGGTGGACACGCTTGCGCGCGCGCTCGACCAGGCCGGCGTGGCCAGCGAGGTGCTGGGTTTCACCACCGGCGCCTGGAACGGCGGCCGCGCCCGGCTCGACTGGCTGGCGCGGGGCCGCCCCGCGCATCCCGGCCGGCTCAACGAAGCCTGCCACATGGTGTTCAAGGATGCAGGCAGAAGCTGGCGCCGTGCCCGCGCCGACATCGCCGCGCTGTTCAAGGCGGACCTGTTCCGCGAAGGGGTGGACGGCGAGGCGGTGGAGTGGGCCTGCGCGCGCCTGCTTGCCCGTGCCGAGGCGCGGCGGATACTGGTGGTGATTTCCGACGGCAGCCCGATGGATACCGCCACGGGGCAGGCCAACGATGCCTGTTACCTGGACAACCACCTGAAGGACGTGGTGGCGCGGCACGAGGCGCTGCGCGATGTGGAGGTGATGGGCCTTGGCGTCGGGCTGGACCTCAGCGCTTACTATCGCCGCAGTCTCGCGCTGGATCTGTCGGAGCCGCTGGATATGCCGCGGTTCGCGGAGATCGTGCGGTGGATCGGCGGGCGGGGGTGAGCCGCTTGCCTTGTCTTGTCTTGTTTTGCTTGCCTCTCCCATGAGAAGGGAGAGGGAGTGACTGCCGTCGTCATGGCGGACGGCCTTGGCGCATCCTGGCGGCGGCGTCCGGTGCCTCAGGTCACACGCCAAAGTCCGAAACGCCTGATTTCCGCAGAGACTATCCTGCGAGCCTCAACAGCGCCGGCAACATCAGGTAGCCACCAATCGCCACCAGCACGCCGAAGGCCACGCGCCGCATGGCGACGGCAGAGACCGGCGGCGGAAACCGCCTGGCCGCAACCGTCGCCAGCGCCACCACGGGCACCGCCAGCGCGGCCTGCAGCCAGATATCCGCGCCAAGCTGCCCTTGCCACGCGCTGAACAGCGTGCGCGTGACCGAGGTCGCCGTAAACACCAGGATCAGCGCGCAGCGGATCTCCACCAGCGAGAGCGGCTGCCGGTAGAACTGGAAGATCAGCGGCGGTCCGGAGACGCCGAACATGCCGCTGAGCAGCCCGCCGAACACCCCGCTCACGAAGAAGCTGCGGTCGCCCGAACGACGGCGCAATGGCGCGGGGCGCAGCGCGGCGCTCAGGCCGCCGTACAGCACCACCGCGCCCAGCAGCAATTGCAGCATGCCGGACGTCGCGCTGCCAAGGTAATCGAGCAGTAGCACGCCTGCCACCACCGATGGCAGGATGCCTAGCGTGGCCGCGCCTACAGCGCGCCAGTCGACGTGATGCAGCTTGCCCGGCAGCGCCACCGCGCTGTTGGCCAGCGTGACCAGGCTGACCACCATGGCGACGCTGGCCACGGGCGCCAGGTCCAGCCCGCTGGCGGCGCCCATCACGATCATGCCGAGGCCGAAGCCCGTCACCGTCTGAAAATAGCTTGCCGCGCCCATCAGCGCGAGCAGCGGCAGCAGGTGGTCCATGCTCATGGCAGGTGCGCCGCCTCGGGGGTTGCCGCCTGGTCCGGCCCCGCCGTGGCGGCCTGCGCTTGTACCGCCGTTACCGCGATCACGTAGTACACGTCGTCGGCGCTGCAGCCGCGCGAGAGATCGTTGGCCGGCTTCTGCAGCCCTTGCAGCAGGGGGCCGATGGCCTTGGCGCCCCCTACGCGCTCGGCCAGCTTGTAGCCGATATTGCCGGCTTCCAGGCTGGGGAAGACCAGCACGTTGGCGCGGCCTTCCACGCGGGAGTGCTCGATCTTCTTCATGGCGATCTCGGCGACGATGGCCGCATCGAGCTGCACGTCGCCGTCGATCGCCAGCGCGGGGCGTTGCTGCCGTACCCGGCGCGTGGCTTCCACCACCTTGTCGACCGCCGCGTGGCGGGCGCTGCCGCTGGTGGAGAAGGACAGCATGGCCACGCGCGGCCGATCCATCAGCAGGTTCTGCGCGCTGTCGGCCGCCGCCATCGCGATTTCGGCCAGCTCGCCGGCATCGGGATCCACCACCAGCCCGCAATCGGAAAAGATCAGTCCGCCCTTCAGCGCGTGGAACGGCTCGCACAGCATCATCAGGAAGAAGCTCGACACCAGCTTGAACGCCGGATGGATGCCAATGACCTGGATGGCGGTGCGCACCACATCGGCGGTAGTATGCACCGCGCCGGCCACCGAGCCGTCCGCATGGCCGAGGCATACCATCAGGTTGGCGAAAGCCAGGGGCTTGAGCACTTCGCGCTTCGCGTCTTCCAGCGTCATGCCTTTCCTGGCGCGCAGGGCGAACAGTTTCTGCGCAAGGGACGGCGTGAGCGCGGAGCTTGCCGGGTCGAGCACGTCCATGCCGGCCAGGTCGATGTTCTCGCCGGCCGCAGCCTGGCGGATGCGTGCCGCGTCGCCGACCAGCACGATGCGGGCTATCCCTTCGCGGGTGGCGCGTTGCGCCGCCTGCAGGATGCGCGGGTCCTCTGCCTCGCACAGGACGATGCGCCGGGGCGCCGCGCGGGCGCGCTCGATAATGCGGTTGATCGCTTTCATGATGGGGTTCGCTCGGAATGGAAAATGGCCGGAAGCAGCGGGCGCCGCTTCCGGCCAAACGCCCGCTGGATCACTGGCTCAGACGAAGTCCTTGTACTTGTCGAGCATGCGGACCGGTTTGGCGAGGGCGTCGCGGCGGAAGGGGTCGCCGAGCTCGCGGGTGCACATGATCTCGATGATGGTGGTCTTGCCGTGGTTCATCTGCAGGTCGATGGCGCGCTTGAGCGCGGGGCCGACGTCCTCCAGCCTGTCGACCACGATGCCTTCGGCGCCCATGGCGCGGGCGATCTCGGCAAAGCTCTGGTTGTCGAGCTCGCCGGCGACGAAGCGGCGGTTGTAGAAGTCGACCTGGTTCTTCTTCTCGGCGCCCCACTGGCGGTTGTGGAAGACCACGGCGGTGACGGGGATGTTGTGGCGCACGCAGGTCATGGTCTCCATCAGGCTCATGCCCCAGGCGCCGTCGCCGGCGTAGGACACGGCGGGGCGGTGGGGTGCGGCGACCTTGGCGCCGATGATGGCGGGGAAGGCATAGCCGCAGTTGCCCCAGCTCATGGCGGCGAAGAAGCTGCGGGGCTGGTTGAAGCGCAGGTAGCTGTTGGCGACCGAGTTGATGTTGCCGATGTCGGTGGACACCATCACGTCGTCCGGCATGGCCTTCTCCAGTTCGCGCAGCACCTGGCGCGGGTGCAGGTAGTGGCCGCCACCCGGCGTGCGCTCGTGCTTCTGCTCCTCGATCATGTCGAGGCTGTAGGGGTCGCGCTCGTGGGTCCACTCGTCGAGTTCCTTCTCCCAGGCGGCCTTCTCGGCGGCGATCTGGCCGGCGCGGTCCTCGCGCGAGGCGTCGCAGGCCAGGGTGCGGCCGGCCAGGCGCTCGGTCAGCGCCATGGCGGCGGCCTTGGCGTCGCCGCAGATGCCGACCGAGATCTTCTTGACCAGGCCGAGCATCTTGTGGTCGGCATCGATCTGGATGATCCTGGCGTGCTTGGGCCAGTAGTCCATGCCGTGCTGGGGCAGGGTGCCGAAGGGTCCGAGGCGCGAGCCGAGGGCGATGACGACATCGGCGCGGGCGAGCAGCTTCATGGCGGCCTTGGAGCCCTGGTAGCCGAGGGGGCCGCACCACAGCGGGTGGCTGGCGGGGAAGGAGTCGTTGTGCAGGTAGCTGTTGACGACGGGGGCGCCGAGGCGTTCGGCGAGGGCCTGGCATTGCGCGATGGCATCGGCCATGACCACGCCACCGCCGGAGATGATGACGGGGAATTTAGCGTGGGCGAGCAGTTCGGCGGCTTCGTTCAGGCGCTGGTCGCCGCCGGGGCCGCGGTCCAGGCGCTGAGGCTGCGGGATGTCGGCCTTGATCTGTCCGTAGAAGTAGTCGCGCGGGATATTGAGCTGGGTGGGACCCATCTCGGCCATGGCGCGGTCGAAGCAGCGGCCGGTGAATTCGGCCATGCGGGCCGGGTGGGTGACATGGCCCTGGTACTTGGTGAATTCCTGGAACATGGGGAGCTGCCTGGCTTCCTGGAAGCCGCCGAGGCCGATGCCCATGGTGCCGGCCTCTGGGGTGACGATGACCACGGGGCTGTGGGCCCAGTAGGCGGCGGCGATGGCGGTGACGCAGTTGCTGATGCCGGGGCCGTTCTGTCCGATGACCACGCCGTGGCGGCCGGAGACGCGGGCGTAGCCGTCTGCCATGTGGCCGGCGCCCTGCTCGTGGACCACGGGGATGAGGCGGATGCCGGCGGGGGCGAAGATGTCCATGGCGTCCATGAAGGCGGAGCCCATGATGCCGAACATGTCGGTGACGCCGTTGGCGGCGAGGGTCTCGACGAAGGCTTCCGAGGGGGTCATGGCCTGCGGGCCGGCGGCGG